>JAFGLX010000115.1 GCA_016927795.1 Candidatus Omnitrophota bacterium | reverse complement strand
GCTCAAACCTTTTTTTGGCGCCGGTAATAATATTCCGCACCTCGTTAACGTTCGACGAGGTGGCATTAATATTCTCAAATAACGAATCGGTGGCTATCGATATCACGTATCCCAGGGCGGTTTTTCCGCATCCGGGAGGACCGTAAAAAACGAGTGAGGTTATCCTGTCCGCCTCTATTGCGCGCTTAAGAAGCTTGCCTTCACCTAAAATGTGTTCCTGACCGACGAATTCCTGCAAGCTACGCGGCCGCATTCTCGCCGAAAGAGGTTCTGCTTTTTTTATGGTGGCTGGTTTTCTCTCGAAAAAATCTTTTGGCATATTGTTTGATTGTTGGTTTGCGGTCTGCGGTTATTGATTCGCCATCATAACCGCAGACATAAAACCCTGCCAGGGCCGTGTCAGAGCGACAAACTTAGGTCCTTTTTTGTAAAGGTGGGTGCCCTCCTCCCGTATCCAAGGATACGGAAGAGTCAGGCTCCCGATTTTTGTTTTGTTGGCTAAAGTTTAATCGCTCCACTTCACGAGAGCGGCAGGGTTTTATCCTGTGATTTTATTATACTCCCTGCGCGGTTTGAAATGCAACGATTATTTTTGTGGAAAGTCCGTGGGGTGGCTCTTATATATCCGTGGTGCCCTTAAACGGTGGGGAAGCATTTTTTCGGGGTTTGCATCCAAAGATCACAAAAATTGTTTCCTGAATGTTTCGCGGCTCAGTAATATAATGATAGACGCATGATAGAAAACGGAAATTACGTTTTTTGCGTAGTCCGGCATAAGCGTTATAAGCGCACCCTTAAATTCAAGGATGTCCATGAAAATAAGAAGCTTTGTAAGAATAACCCATCCTGAGAAGAATAAAAGAAGTTTCCGCGACCAGTTTTTCGTCAGAATCAATCCGGCACCGAGAAAAATGGAAACCGCGGCCGAGATAAGAACAAAGGCAACTACATTAACGGGCTTGCCAGAAAAGGCAAAAAGAAAGGAAAGTCCTAATCCTAAGATTGTCGTTATTCCGAGCGTTATTTCGGTATACCCTATAATGCGGATAACGGTGCTTGCGCCTATCTCTTTTAACTCTGACAATTTTCTATTATCGAAAAGAGACATTCAGTTTTTTGCGGAGGGTTTCCTTAATCAAGGTGTGGATACGTTCGACCTCCTCATCCTCCAGAGTTTTTTCGTCGCTTCTATACTCTATCCGATAAAGCAATCCGTGCTTACCGTCCGGGATTTGTTTACCCTTGTAAAAATCTATAAGGCTCAACCCCTTTACGAGCTCGCCTCCTGTTTCTTTTATTATTTTTGTTATTTCGTATGAGGTTATATCCCTGCCCAATATAAGAGAGACATCCCTTGTAACGGAAGGATATCTGGTATATGGTGTATAATTCTTTTCTATGCTGAGTTTATCGCAAAGCCTGTCCATGCATAGTTCCCCGTAAAAAACCTTTTTTTCTATGCCGAACTTCTTTAAAATAGGCTCGCAAACCTCGCCTAAATAACCCACTCGCTCGTTCCCGCATATTATGCCTGTGGAAGTGCCTTTTTTAAGTACTGGCATATTCTCCTTTTTGAAAATTACCTCGCAGGAGGGTGCGAACTCATTCAGTAATTCCTCAAAAATTCCCTTAAGATGAAAAAAGTCAAAATCTTCTTTTCTGCCTTTCCAGTTTTCGGCCATTACGCCCGTTAAGGCTATAGATAAGGTTTCCTCCTCGATATAATTATCTTTGTCTTCGCGGTAAATTTTTCCCGCCTCAAAAAGACTGAGCCCCTTTGCTTTTCTGTTCATGTTGTGGGAAATCACCCCCAACATGCCAGGCATTAGCGTGGGCCTCATTATTTCCTGGTCTATGCTTAAAGGATTTTTGATAACAACGAGGCTTTCGGGATATATCCCAAAATCTTTTACACTGTCCTTGTTGACGAGGGAGTATGTTATTATCTCGTACAGGCCTAAGCGCGTTAATGCTTCTCTTATTGTTCCGCGTAGAATACCCGTAAAATCCTGTATTTTGGTAGCGCCTATTATGGGCGGTATAGTAACCGGTATTTTTTCATACCCGTATATACGGGCTATCTCCTCCGTAAGGTCTATTGCGTTTTTTACGTCTTGGCGAAAGCTGGGTACTGTTACCTTTACGGAATCTTTTTTGTTTTTCACGGAAAATCCCAGGGATTTTAAAATGCTTACCGCTTTACTTTTTCCTATGGAAACGCCAAGCAGTGAATCGGAAACATGCGGATTAAAATCTATCGATTTCGAATAAGGCGTTTTATCGCCTATATCTATAATATCGCCCGCGGTGCCCCCGGCTAATTCACTTATAAGGGCGCTTGCTCTGTTTGAGGCTTTGAGCACCATGCCGTTATCGATCCTGCGCTCAAAGCGGTAGCTTGATTCCGAACCAATACCCAGCACGCGAGAGGTCCTTCTAACGGATATAGAGTCGAAAAAGGCGCTTTCCAGCAATATATTTTTTGTCATTCCGCTAACCTCGGTTTCAAGGCCGCCCATTATGCCCGCTATAGCGATAGGACCCATCTCATCGGCTATAACAAGCGTATTGTCTTCGCAGGTTCTCGTGGTATTATCTATAGTTATGATCTTCTCATTTTTCAGTGCCTGCCTTACCGTGATTCCGCCCTTTATCCTGTCGAAGTCAAAGGCATGCATAGGCTGGCCTGTTTCCAAAAGGACGAAATTTGTTATATCAACTATATTGTTGACCGGCCTCAAGCCCGCGGAGAGGATTCTTTCCTTAAGCCATTCGGGGGAAGATTTTACCTCTAAATTCCTTATTATGCGCGCGGTATATCTCGGGCATAAATCGGGCTCTTTAACAGTAACCCGAAAACAAGGTTTACCGCTCTTCCTCGGCGCCGGAACGCCAATTCTCAATTCCCTCGGCATGCTGAGCTTTTTCCCAAGAATGGCGGCGGCTTCTCTTGCTACACCTAATATGCTCAGGCAGTCGCTCCTGTTTGCGGTTATCTCTAATTCGAATACGTATTCGCCTTCTATGTTGTCACAGGAAGCGACGTTAATCCCCGCCATAGTAAGAAGGTGGGCGAGTTTCCTGGGGTCGATGTTCACATCTACGTAACTTTTAAGCCAACTGTATGATACCTTCATAATTACAATTAAATCCCAAAGTCCAAATGGCGAATCCCAAATGAATTCTCAATTCCAAATTATCTAATTAAGCATTTGAAATTAGTAATTGCTTTGTCATTCGGATTTCGACATTGGTCATTGTTCATTAGAACTGTTTTAGAAACCTTATGTCATTCTCAAAAAACAACCTTATGTCATCTATGCCGTATTTAAGCATAGTTATACGCTCGACCCCCATGCCAAAGGCAAATCCCGTGAATTTCCGCGGAGAATATCCCACCATCTCGAAAACGCGCGGGTTTACCATTCCCGCTCCTAAAATTTCCAGCCAGCCTGAGTGAGAACAGACACGACACCCTTTGCCGTTACATATTATGCAGGATATATCTACTTCTGCGGACGGTTCCGTAAATGGGAAAAAGCTCGGCCTGAATCTCGTCATTGTTTTTTCGCCGAACATGCGTTTCGTAAAAAGATTCAGTATCCCTTTCAAATCCGTGAATCTTATTCCCTTGTCAACCATGAGACCTTCGACCTGATGGAACATAAATGAGTGCGACGCGTCAACGGCATCAGGTCTGTAAACCCTGCCCGGCATAATCACCTGAATGGGAGGTTTTTTCTTTTCCATAATCCGTATTTGAACCGTGGAAGTATGGCTTCGCAAAAGAGTATTTCCTTTTATGTAAAAAGTATCAAAAGCGTCCCTGGAAGGATGCTCAAGAGGGATGTTGAGCGCTTCAAAATTATAAAATTCTTTTTCTATTTCCGGGCCTTCCGCGATTTGAAACCCCAGTGAAATAAATATATCGTTTATCTCGTTTAAGACACCTGTTAACGGGTGCAGCCTTCCGCTTTCACGGAAAAATCCAGGCATTGTTATGTCGGTCTTTTCCGATTCCAAATCCCTATCTGCGAGAAATTCATCTTTTTTGCGGTTAATCTCCTCTTGTATGTAAAGCTTTAGCTTGTTGAGCTCTTTTCCCAAAGCCGGCTTTTTTTCCTTGTCCGCGAGAGCGAGTTTTCCCATAAAACCAGCCATCATGCCTTTTCTCCCCAGATATTTCACGCGGATGCTCTCAAGGGATTCGGCATCTTTTGCTCCCTGTAATTCACTCATGAAAGAATTTCTAGCGTTGGTTATTTCGTTTTCCATTAGAGTATCCTAGTGCTGTTTTTTAAGCTTCTCTATGCTGTCGTTCGGTCCCAAAACTACAAGCACGTCGCCTTTCTGTATTATATCTTCCGCCTTGGGGGCGACATTTACTATTTCTTCCTCCTCCTTTTTGGAGGCAGATGGTATTTTTCTTTTTACGGCAATAACGTTAACCCCGAATTTCACGCGTACGTCTATTTCTCTCAGTGATTTTCCTATAAAATCTTTGGGCGGTATAAGCTCTACTATGCTCGACTCGTTGGAAAGCTCTATATGCTCTATAACACTTGTGGAAATCAGCGTGTTAGCCACCCGTATCCCCATTTCCTTTTCCGGCTGTATGACCTTTGTGGCTCCTATCTTTTCCAGCACTTTCTTGTGGTCTTCATTAACGGCTTTGCATACTATTTCCTTTATGCCTATCTCTTTCAGATTCAGGGTAATCAAAATGCTTGCCTCGAGATTTGTGCCTGTGCCCACGATAGCGACATCCACGTTTTCAATGCCCACAGCCCTAAGGGATTTCTCGTCTGTGCCGTCCAAGCACACTGCTTGAGTTACTTCATCGGCGATATTCTGGGTAATGTGCTCACTTAAGTCTATGGCGAGAACCTGGTATCCCTTGCTTGCGAGAGTCTTGGCCACACTTGAGCCGAATCTGCCTAAGCCTATAACGGCGAATTGTCGCATGGTTTACCTCCTTCAGTAAGACCTGAACTTATGAAAATTATCGATTTTCATAAGTCCATCCTCCATGAGCTTCTCCTTTGAACGGTCGAATTGTCCGCCTTCGCAAATATGCGACGGTGGATCCGCCGAAGCTTACCTTAGTGAACTTTTTTCGGCGTAGGCGGAAATCCCGCCCTTTTGCAAGTCGTAATAAAAATTCGTCTTTTTACTGTTTCCCAAAAGGGCGGGGTAAATTCGGCCGTGCAGCTTACGTCGGTACGCTTTCGGCCCTTCCGAAGGCAGGGCCGGCGTAAGTTGCATGGCCTCATTTATCCTATCATAATTTTCTCTTCAGGATATACGTATGTGCCCTTTTCCGTCTGAAGGGCAACCGCAAGAGCCAAAGTCAATGGGCCCACCCTTCCCACAAACATCGTCGCTATTATTATAAGCTTGCCTGTAGTGCTTAAAAGAGGCGTGATGCCGGTTGAAAGCCCTACTGTTCCAAACGCAGATGTGGTCTCGAATATTATTTTCAAAAAGAAGTTGCCCATAAATTTCGCATTGTTATATTCCACAAGCGCGAGCAAAAAAACGGCGACAAAAATCCAGGAAACGGCAAGAAAAAATACCAAAAGGGATTTGCGCACGACTTCTTTTGGCACCGTTTTTTTAAAGAGAGATACCCTGTCCCTATTTTTTAGCATTGAAAAAACCGTGGCTAAAATAACCCCGAAGGTACAGGTCTTTATACCGCCTCCCGTAGAGCCGGGGGAAGCTCCTATAAACATCAAAAATATGATGATCCACATTGCCGGCGCTGTTAAGCTGGCTATGTTAATCGTGTTAAAGCCGGCTGTTCTTGTGGTAACAGACTGAAAAACAGAGCTTAATATCTTTCCTTTCGTTGAAAGCCCGGTCATAGCGTTATTTTTCTCTATAAAAAACAGGCTTATTGCTCCCGCAAAAATCAAAAAAGCTGTTACACTTAAAACGGTTTTGGCCTGTATCGTGAGCCGGTTATGCGGTTTCATGTCTCTTTTTATAATGTGAAATATCTCAAGGATAACTATAAAACCTATGCCGCCCGTTACAATGAGAATCGCCATGACAAAATTTATGTAAGGATCTTCCGCGAAAGAGGTAAAGCTGTTTGAAAAAAGAGAAAACCCGGCGTTACAGAAAGCGCTTACGGCATGAAACGCGGAATTTACCGCAAGCTCCCATGCCGACCAATGTGTAACTTTCCACCATCTCAAGGCAAGGCATGCCGCGCCTAAAATTTCTATTCCGAACGTAATTGCCAGGATATATTTTATAAGCGCGGATAAATTCTGCACTTTATTAGGAGCTATTGTCCGCTGTATAACGATATCCTCTTTTATGGTAAGCTTTCTGCCGAAAATAATAGCGAAAAGCGTGGAAAATGTCATTATACCAAGGCCGCCTATCTGTATTAAGACAAATATAATGCCTTTGCCGAAACCGGAAAAATATGATCCTGTGTCTTTTACGATAAGCCCTGTCACACAGGTTGCGCTTGTCGCGGTAAAAAGGCTGTCGATCAAAGACAGTCTTTCCCCGCCTTTGACGGCAAAAGGCGAGTTCAAAAGCACCGCTCCTATAACGATAGCGGTTAAAAAACTAACCGCTACAACCTGCGGAGGATTAAGCTTTCTAAGCATTGTCTTATTTTTTTATCTTGTTAACACGGATTCCGAGTATCTGCGTGAATCTGTTCTTTAATCCGTGTCTTTTATATATTCGCTTTAGCCGTATCCACCAATTTCCCAAAGGCTTTTTTGTCGTTTACCGCTAAATCTGCCAGAATTTTTCTGTTCAGGATAATTTTTGCTTTTCCGAGACCCTTCATGAATTTGCTGTATGAAAGACCGAATTCCCTGCATGCGGCGTTTGTCCTAGCTATCCACAGGTTCCTGAAAAGCCTCTTTTTCTGCTTTCTGTCCCTGTAGCTGTAATACATGCCTTTCTGTACGGATTCCTTCGCGGTTCTGTAAAGCTTGGACCTTCCGCCAAATTGGCCTTTTGCTTTTTTAAGTACCTTTTTTCTTCTTCTTCGAGAAGCAACCTGAAATTTAACTTTTGTCATTCTACCCCCCAATTCGATTATAATCAAGTGCACCAGCACGCCGGTGCACCAGAACACCAATGCTAGTTCAATAAATATATAGGCCTAGCGCACTGGTGCACTCTTTAAACAATCATCCGTAAGGCATAAGCTTTTTTATGTTCCTGGCTTCGGCGGTGGAAACGAAACCCGCTTTTCGCAGGTTACGTTTTCTTTTTCGCGACTTCTTTGTTAATATATGACTTTTGAATGCCTTTGCCCTTTTAATTTTACCGCTTTTTGTGAATTTGAACCGCTTTTTAATCGCCTTTCTTGTTTTCAGTTTAGGCATCTTTTCTCCTCTTGTCAAAAATAATAGTACTTGTAAGATCCGTATTTTGTACGTTCAAAATATGTCTTACGTTATTTATCTATAATGTCCGGTTTAATGCTTCTTTGGCGCAAACGCCATTGTCATCATGCGCCCTTCCAGGGACGGTGTTTTTTCCACCTCGCCCGCTTCCAGGGAATCTTTTATAAGCCTATCCAGGACATTCCGCCCAAGGTCTATGTGCTCCATTTGCCTGCCTCTGAATCGCATGCTCACTTTGACTTTGTCGCCCCTTTCCAGGAAGCGTTTAAGATGATTCAATTTTACCTGGTAATCATGCTCTTCTATCATAGGCCCTATTTTTAACTCCTTCACGTGCATCACATGTTGTTTCTTTTTGGCTTCCCTTTCTCTTTTCTCCTGTTCATACTTGAATTTTGAGTAATCCAAAATCCTGCAGACAGGCGGATTTACGTTGGGAGCGACCTCCACTAAATCCAAACCGGCTTCCTGAGCCATCTTTATAGCGTCATATAAATTGGTGACCCCGAGCTGATTTCCGTCTTTATCTATAAGACGAATCTTTTCTGCCCTGATTTGCCTGTTTCTTCTGATAAACTTTTTCGTATGATACCTCCCTTTTTTCCGTCTCTCACAAAATTCTTTTTTGCGCCCGAACGCCGCGGCTCCTGCCGGCATTGCGTAATGGGGCGGGCCGGTTTCTGCAATAAAAACCGTTATTTTGTAAGGACTGTTTTACTCCCTGTTTTTCAATTCCTCCGTGACTACTTCCATAAACTTATCGAATCCCATAACGCCCATGTTGCCCTTCGACTTTGAGCGCACAGATACCTTAAAATCTCTCGCCTCTCTTTCGCCTGCTATAACGAGATAAGGAATCTTTTCGAGTTCGCCGTCGCGGATTTTTTTCTGCATTTTCTCGTCACGTTCGTCCACTATGACTCTTACGTCTTTCTGCAACATGGAGCGCTGGAGCTTTTTAGCATAATCGTTCTGCTGCTTTGTTATCGGTATAATCATTGCCTGAACTGGCGCAAGCCAAAGCGGGAAATTGCCGCCGTAGTGTTCTATTAGCGCGCCTATAAATCTTTCTATGCTACCAAGTATAACCCTGTGCAGCATTATAGGTTTTTTCGGCTCGCCGTCTTTGTCTACATATTTCAGCTTGAACCGTTCGGGCAACGCAAAATCGCACTGAATGGTGGCGCACTGCCATTCGCGGTCCAGTGCGTCCTTCAGTTTGATGTCTATTTTTGGCCCATAAAAAGCCCCTTCACCCTCGTTTATCTCATAGGGTAATCCTCTTTTCTTCAGTGAGCTCTCCAGGGCGGATGTCGCCTCGTCCCACTCGCTATCGGTGCCTATGTGTTTTTTCGGCTTTGTGCTGAGCTCGACTTCGTATTCTTTAAATCCGAAGACTTTTAGCGTGTTTTCTATAAAGTCGATTATGCCAAGAATTTCTGACTCAATCTGTTCTCTCAGACAAAATATATGAGAATCGTCCTGCGTAAAACCCCTTACTCTTAAAAGACCGTGCAATACCCCGGATTTCTCATGTCGATATACGGTACCTAACTCAAACAGCCGCAAAGGCAAGTCCTTATAGCTTCTTTTTTTAGACTTGTAAACTATTATATGGCCCGGGCAGTTCATCGGTTTCACCGCAAACTCTTTACCCTCTATCTCGAATATATACATATTGTCCTTGTAATACTCGTAGTGCCCCGACTGAATCCATATGTCGCTTTTAAGTATGTGGGGGCTTATTACGGGCTGGTAGCCCCGTTTTACGTGCTCCTTTTTTATGTAGTCCTCGATTACAGTCCGCAAAACGGCTCCTTTGGGGTGATACAACACAAGGCCTGCGCCCATTTCCAGGTTAAAGCTGAAAAGATCGAGTCTTTTGCCTAAAATGCGGTGGTCTCTTTTTTTTGCCTCTTCCTGCGTTTTAAGAAATTTATCGAGTTCTTCTTTTTTATAAAAAGCTGTTCCGTATATTCTCTGAAGCATAGGGTTTGTCTCTATGCCACGCCAATATGCACCGGCTACGGAAAGAAGCTTAAAAACTTTTACCTCGCCTGTTCTCGCCACGTGCGGCCCTCTACATAAATCAACGAAATCGCCGTGTCTATAGATATAAATTTTGGAATTCTCTATCCCATCTATCAGTTCGAGTTTATACTCCTCCCCGAGTTTCTTAAAAATACTGCTTGCCTCCTTTTTCGATATTTCATGACGCACAAATTCCGTATTTTCCTTTACTATTTTTCTCATAACGTCTTCGATTTTGGCAAGGTCTTCGGGTGTAATTGTTTTATCTATGTCAAAGTCGTAATAAAAGCCATCTGCTATGGCCGGGCCTATGCCAAGCTTTGCTTTCGGGTAAATCCTTTTTACCGCATCGGCCATGATATGTGAAGCGCTATGCCTTAATGCTTCAAGATCCATAATAACCCTTTCGTCCTCCGTGGCCCCTCAAATTTCCTTTGCAAACACTTTTTCCCGAATCTTAATAATTTTTGTGGTGCCGGAGGCCGGACTTGAACCGGCACGGCCCTTTCGGACCATGGGATTTTAAGTCCCAGGCGTCTGCCAATTCCGCCACTCCGGCAATTTTAGTTTTTTTCTCCTAACTTCTCCCACCGACTACCAAATCTGCCAATCATAGAATCTTCCGCATAAGAAGGCGGGTGACAGCGAACCGTTGGTTTTGAACAATAGAGTAATAGAAAATAGAGCCGTTTTAGTTTTTGCACAGCAAAAAGTAAAACTGGTGGGCGGTATAGGAGTCGAACCTATGACCTTTTGCATGTCAAGCAAACGCGCTAACCAACTGCGCCAACCGCCCTGTATATACAAATGCGTTCCACCTTCACCTCATAGCGGGAGTCGCATTTACGTATCTCGGTTTTGTCCCGCATTTAAATTTTGGAGGCGCGAACCGGAATCGCACCGGTGTACAAGGTTTTGCAGACCTCTGCCTAACTACTCGGCCATCGCGCCATTACTGGTGAACCTGTTAACGAGTCCGCCGATTCTGGCTATAAATAACCCGCTCACTTGCTGCCCGTCTTACTGGCTAACCATTCTATGTCCCCGCTTATATAAAGAACGTGTTTTCCGCTTTTGTGGTTCTCATCTTTGTCAAACAGTATGGCGGTATCGGATGGGGCAAGTAGCGTGTAACCGGTTATATAGTGATAATCCGGTTCTTTTGCATTCCCCGCGTGCGGGCTGCCGGGACAGTCAAAAACCCTGTCACCCTCAACGTAACCTTCCTTTACAAGCTCGTCCAGGCTCGACGGAAATATTTCCTGATTTTCACTTGCGTACAGCCTGATCCCGAGGCTTATCTTTTGTAAATTATCCCTGCATGTAATGATTTTCGCTTTATTTCTTACGTGATAGACTATTGGATATAATATTGATATAAACATGGAGATAACGATAAGCACAACCGCTAATTCCGTTATTGTAAAACCTTTTTTGTGTACATTGCGCGGTATGCGTATCATATTAAACTGGAGTATAGCACAGCTCCTCTATGGTGTCAAGAATGGCACATGCTATATGGGGTTTTGTGATATTTTTAAGCTTTTTTACCCGGCCCAGCCTGTCTATCAGGTATACCGTTTTACGCCCTCCCCCGAAAGGGGTGTTTTCCCCGTCCAATTTATTGGCTATCATCAAATCGGCTCTTTTATCTATTCTTTTTCTGATGGAATTAGCCAAAAGATTATCCGTTTCCAGAGAAAACCCCACTATGATCTTGCCCTTCCTTTCCGCGGGTCTAATGGAGCCTAAAATATCCGGGTTTTTTACAAGTCTTATGCCGAATTCCTTTTTGGACTTGATTTTCCTTTTATGAAAAAACTTCGGCTTAAAGTCTGAAACGGCGCTTGACATTACGAGAACGTCCGCTCTTTTAAGTTCGAGATGAACTCTTTGATGCAATTCGCGCGCGGTTTCTATTTTTATGAATTTTACGCCGGGCGGCGGCAGGATATTTACGGGTCCGCTTATTAATGTTACCTGGTATTTTCTTTTTCGTGCAAGCCCCGCTATTTCATAACCCAGGAATCCCGTCGAACGGTTGGACATAAAGCGAACCGGGTCTATAGGCTCTATGGTCGGCCCGGCTGTTACAAGTATGCGGATGGGTCTTGTTTTGCTGCGCACTCTTATGCTTCGCGGAACAGGGTTCACTTCAGAATCTTTTCTATTCGTTGCGTTATATGGGTTAATTCGGCGATGTGCCCTGTACCGATATAGCCGCATGCCAGGCGCCCGCTTATAGGGCCTATAAATTCGTACCCTATTTTTCTGAGCTCCCGGATATTTCGCTGGGTTACCCCGTGTTTATACATATTATCGTTCATGGCCGGCGCTATAAGCACAGGGCATTTTGAAGATATGATTGTACACGTTAAAAGATCGTCGCTTATGCCTGCGGCAAGCTTGCCTATCATATTGGCTGAGGCGGGGCATACGGCAATTAAATCCGCCTTCTCTGAAAGAGTCACGTGCGTTATCTCGCGCTTTTCCGGCATTTCAAACATATCGCTGTAAACTTTGTTCCCGGAAAGCGTCTCCAGGGTAAGGCGGGTTATAAAGGCTTCGGCCTCTTTGGTTGTTATACACGTAACGCTGTAATTCTTTTTTACGAGATAGGTTATGAGATCGCAGGCCTTATAC
Source organism: Candidatus Omnitrophota bacterium (assembly GCA_016927795.1). Taxonomy (GTDB): domain Bacteria; phylum Omnitrophota; class Gorgyraeia; order JABMRN01; family RBG-13-46-9; genus JAFGLX01. Next base: position 16,854 of record JAFGLX010000115.1, on the reverse strand, counting down.
GCGGCGATGCTTCCGGTTATGCCGAGGATTATGTTTTTCTTCATTTTTTCTTTATTTTATATGTCACTTTGTTTTTGTCTATCTCGCGTAACGCTATTGAAGTAACTTTTGCGTTTGGCGCCGCGTCAATAAGTTTTTCGCTGCCGGTGCTTAATTCTCTGGCCCGGCGAGAAGCGAGAATAATAAGTTTGTACATACTGCTATTTGCGTTTTTTAGTAAATTTTCCACGGGAATATACGCCACCCCTAACCTCTCTTTCTTTCGTAATTATGCCAATTATCTCCTTTATGGCATCATTTAATTTTTTGTTAACCACTACATAATCATACATGGACATGCGTTTAAGCTCTTTTTTGGCTATATTTATTCTTCTGGCGATTTCTTCGTCACAATCGGTGTTTCTCGCTTTCAGCCGGCGCAGCAGTTCCTTTATAGAAGGCGGTTTTATGAATATAAGTACACTTTCCGGAAACCGCTTTTTTATATTAGCCGCGCCTTTTACGTCTATGCTCAGCAGAACATCCTTGCCGTCTTTTATTTTGTCCGATACAAACCGCCTTGGCGTGCCGTAAAAGTTGCCAAAATTCTCCTCCCATTCGAGAAATTCGTTGTTGTTTATCTTTTTTTTAAATACTTCTACGGTTGTGTAGCAATAATCTTTTTTGTCTTTCTCGCCGCGGCGGGGGTTCCTGGTAGTCAAAGAAATCGACGGTACAAGATTCTTTACCCTTTTTAATGCTTCCTTGCATATTGTGGTTTTGCCGCTTCCGGAAGGGGCGGAAATCACGAAAATTTTGCCTTTTTCGCCTTTGCGCACGGATTTACGATTTTCGTATTTAACGAGAGGTAACGTATGTTTTTCTCCGCAGACTTTGCCGACAACCCTTTAATACTATTTTCTTATGTGCCCGGCTTTTCCGTCTGATTTGCGGCAATTATTAATAAGGTTTATTCTATATTTTTCAGCTGTTCCCGTATTTTCTCTATCTCTGTTTTTGCTTCGATCGCGCCTTTCGAAATATTAAAACCGCTTGATTTCGAACCAATAGTATTTATTTCTCTGTGCAGCTCCTGTGCTATAAAATCCAACTTCTTGCCGGCTTCCCCTTTTCTTTTTATGGTCCTTACGAAATTATTTATGTGGTTGCTGAGCCTTGTTAATTCCTCGGTTATGTCACTATTTTTTGCGAAAAGCGCCACCTCTACCTCGAGCCTCCCTTTGTCAATCGCGTATCCTCCCGTTAACTCTTTAATGCGTGCTTGTAATCTTTTTTTATAGTTACGCACATTGCTTGAGGCATCTTTTTTAATGTCCAACACCACGTTCCTTATTTTTTTTATTCGTTTTGACAGGTCGTTAAAGAGGAAATTTCCTTCTTTTTCCCTGTCTTTTATTAATTTTTTTATGGCCTTTTTTGTTGCTTCTTCTATGTAAGGCCATAATTTCGCGACATCCTTTTCCTCCTGCCTGTAGTTTATTACGCCCGGAAACGCTATAATGTTCGAGAGCTCTATCGACCCTTCCAGCTTTAGGTGTTTTTTCATTGCCTTAAGTTTGCCGAGATAGCTTTTCGCCAGTTTTTCGTCTATCAGTATACTGGCCCCGCTTTCCTGTGTAGTGTCATATATAAGATTAAAGTAAACCTTTCCTCTTTTAATCTCGTTTTTAATGAGCATTTTTACTTTCTCGTCAAAAATTCCGAGGCTATTAGGCAGTTTCGGTGTTACTTCCAAAAACTTATGGTTCAGGGTCCTTATTTCTACTATGAAGGATCCCTTTTTCGTCCTGAGTTCACCCGCCCCAAAACCTGTCATAGACCTTATCATGTCCAGACCCTTTCTGTTTTGCTTAATTTTATCTTTTTTGTCGGGTAAACGTCGATTATAAGCTCGTCCGGGTTGAACCAAAGCTTTATTTCGCGTTCCGCTTCACTCTCGTTGGTTGAGGCGTGCATAACGTTTTCATAAACACCCTTGGTGGTAATTCTCCCGTACTGGCCTCTTATGGAAATCGTTTCCGCCTCTTCGGGGTTGGTCGAGCCGCATATTTGTCGTACTTTATTTATGGCATCCTCCCCCCAGTAAACTAGCGCCATGACTTTCTTTTTATGATAGTGCCCCATTATATATTTTATAAGTTCGTCGAAAAAGGGCTTGTCCTTCATGTGTTGGTAATGCTCTAGGGCAAGCTCCCGTGATACCTGCACTATTTTGGAGGCGATTATGTCAAGTTTTGTCTCGGAAAGTCTGGTAAGGATATTGCCTGTCAATGATTTTTTTAAGCCGTCCGGCTTAATAAGAACCAGTGTTTGGTTTGCCATATTTTGCCTGTATTAATACACTAAAGGATCCTAGGAGCGGGGCGCGTAGCTGAAATAGGTAAATTCATATTTTATCATTTATAACCCAATTGTCAACGGGAAACGGCGTCCGGGGTTTCCAAAGTTTCCGGTTAAGCGAAAATGCCGGTCAATCCGCATTCCACCACCTACCTGGAAATTTTTTCCGCAATATCTTATCGCCCTCCCCTACAGGTTTGAGGCCTATCGCACGCATGTCGGCGTCTATCATTATCTTGACCAGGTCTTCAAAGCGCACCTTAGGTTCCCAGTCAAGTTCCCGCCCGGCTTTATCGGACTCGGCCACCAAATTGTCGCTCTCAGTCGGCCTATAGTATCGTTTGTCTATCCTTATGTGTTTTTTGTATTTTAATCCCACATAATCGAAGGCTTGTTTGGCAAATTCCTCTACGGAATGCGTTTGTCCGGTTCCTATAACGTAATCTGCGGGTTTTTTGTGTTGCAGTATCTTCCACATGATCTCTACGTATTCGGGCGCATAACCCCAATCTCTTTTTGCCTTCATATTGCCTAGATAGAGTATTTTTTCCCGGCCGGCGATAATACCGGCGACGCCTCTTGCTATTTTTCTTGTTACAAACGTTTCCCCGCGCCTCGGGGATTCGTGGTTAAATAAAATACCGTTACAGGCAAAGAGGTCGTAGCCTTCCCTGTAATTGCACGTCATCCAATAAGCATACGCCTTAGCGGCCGCATAGGGGCTCCTGGGTTGAAAAGGAGTCCTTTCGTCTTGCGGGGGAAGGCTGTTGCCGAACATTTCGCTGCTCGATGCCTGATAAAATTTTACCTTGTTGGCGGCCTTTCTTATTATCTCCAGTATGCGAACGGTTCCGAGCCCTGTTATATTACCCGTGTACTCGGACATGTCAAAGCTGACCTTTACGTGACTCTGCGCGCCCAGATGATACACTTCCTGCGGCTTTACATTATAGATTATATCGGATAATTTTTCGGAGTCGGACAGGTCTCCATAATGCAGAAAAAGCCTGGCTTCGGATTTGTGAGGGTCTATGTAAATAGAGTCTATGCGCTGAGTATTAAAGGTGCTTGCGCGCCTTATTATACCGTGTACCTCGTAGCCTTTGTGTAGTAAAAATTCCGCAAGATAGCTCCCGTCCTGTCCGGTTATTCCAGTGATTAACGCTTTTTTACCCATAGCGCAGGTCCCTCTTTCAATTTTATGCTTTTAAATTATTACTATAAATTCTCCGCGCGGTTTTACCGCGGAAAAATGCTCTATTAAAACCTTTGTTCTTTCCCTTTTTATCTCTTCGAATTTTTTAGTAAGCTCTCTGGCAACCACGAGTTCGACATCCCCCATTACACAGCATATGTCCTCCAAAAGTTTTACAAGCCTGTGGCAGGATTCATATAATACAATGGTTCTTTTTTCGTTTTTCAGGCAACTAAGCTTCGCTCTGCGCCTGGAGGATTTGTTTGAGAGAAAACCTTCAAATACAAATTTATCCGTAGGCTTGCCGGAAATAACAAGAGCCGTTATAAACGCGGTCGGGCCGGGTATAGCCATAACGGGTAGATTCCTCTCTATCGCGTCTTTTATTAAGAGATAGCCCGGGTCGGAAATGCCCGGCGTGCCTGCATCCGAGACAAGTGCCACGTTTTTGCCGGCTTCAAGAAGTCCCAAAACCTTCTCTTTCCGGCTAAATCTATTATACGAATAATAGCTGATAAGCGGTTTTTTTATGTTATAGTTATTTAAAAGTATCTTGGTGCGCCTTGTATCCTCGGCGGCTATGAAATCGGTCTCTCGCAAAATACGCAATGCCCTAAGCGTTATATCCTCAAGATTGCCTATAGGGGTGCTTACTACGTATAGCGTACCTTGTTTCATATGTTAGTTAAAATTCAAAGTGTCTGCCTGCCGTGTGCTGCTTAACAGTTATGGTAATAACTTTTAGCGGGCTAAACATAGCCGAAAACCCCAATGCCCAAATCCGAATGATGAATAAATACACGAATCCCAAGTTCCAATTTGGTTATTTGTTAATTGGGATTTCATTCGCCATTGGTGCCTGGTCATTGCCTGCCTTAACAATATCAGGTAGATAAAACTCAAAGCTTTTGAGTTTTCGATATTGCTTATTCTACCGTTACGGACTTCGCCAGATTGCGAGGTTGATCTATGTCGTAACCGAATTCGCGCGCTACATAATAAGCCAAAAGCTGTAATGGAATAACCACTACTATCGGAGAAAAAAAATCATCTATCTCCGGTATTTCTATGATGTAGTTTATATTTTGCGAGACAACCCTATCGTCGCCTTTTGTTACAATGGCTATTATTATCCCTCCGCGTGCTTTTACCTCCTGGATATTTGTAAGCATTTTTTCATAGACTTTCGCTTTTGTGGCTACGCACACAACCCAGGGGTTTTCGTCTATAAGCGCTATGGGCCCGTGTTTCATCTCGCCGGCCGGATATCCTTCGGCCGCTATGTAAGATATCTCCTTTAGCTTTAAAGCCCCTTCCAGCGCGTTTGGGTAATTTATATTTCTTGCCAGATATAAAAAGGTGCTTTTGTTGTGTTTTTTTAAATAATATTTTCTGAAATCTCTGGCGTACTTGGCGATTTTGTTATCGCTGTTTTTAAACCCTTCCAACATAAGCTTAGACAGTCTCGCCGCCTTTTTTAACTCGTTTAATAGCCGCGCGTTTTCCGTACCGGATATGGCTCTTCTTAAGTACCCCATATAAAAAGTCAAAAGGTAAAGCGTGGTAAGCTGCGCCGTATAAGCTTTTGTGGAAGCAACGGCTATCTCCGGCCCGGCGTGTGTATATATAACCCCGTCGGCTTCGCGCGCTATAGAGCTTCCCAAAACGTTGCATATGGCAAGGGTTTTAGCGCCTTCTTTTTTCGCCTCCCTAAGGGCGTGAAGGGTGTCGGCGGTTTCTCCCGATTGCGATATAAGGATCGTGAGCGTATTTTTATTTACTATAGGCTTTCTGTATCTGAATTCGCTAGAGGTATCCACCCAGACCGGTATTCGTATCAATTCCTCCATCATGTATTTTCCGGTAAGAGAGGCATGATACGCCGTACCGCAGGCTACTATGACGACATTTTTTATGTTTCTGAAAAGATTCTCTTTAATGGCCAGTTCCTCAAAATGTACCCTGTTCCCCTTAAGTCTTTCTTTCAGTATATTTTTTATAACCTCGGGTTGTTCAAATATTTCCTTAAGCATAAAATGTTTAAAGCCAGATTTCTCCGCCTGGCTTATGTCCCACTTTATGTGGGCGGGCTTTCTGTATATCTTCCGCCCTTTATAATCTATTATGTTTATAGCTTCGGGCGAGATTTCCGCCAACTCCAGATTGGATAAAAAAATGACTTTTTTAGTATGGTCCAGGATGGCGGGGGCATCGCTGGCAAGGAAATTTTCTTTCTCCCCTACGCCTATAATTAACGGGCTGTCGCAGCGCGCGCCTACGATCCTTGAGGGTTCGGCGGAATGCAGGCAGCATATGGCATATGAACCCTTAAGAAGCGCTGTCGCTCTCCTTGTAGCCTCCAGGAGATTGCCTTTATAATATTTCTCGATTAAATGCGGTATAACTTCGGTATCCGTATCGGAAGTAAATTTATGTCCTTCTCTTATGAGCCGTTTTTTTAATGCCTGGTGATTTTCTATTATACCGTTATGGACTACCGCTATCTGCCCTTTGCAGTCTAAATGCGGGTGGGCGTTTATTTCGTTAGGCACTCCGTGAGTGGCCCATCTTACGTGCCCGACTCCGGTGTTGCCCTCAAGGGGAAAACGCTTCAGCTCATCGGTAAGAACGTGCAGTTTGCCGGGTTTCTTGCTCAGCGAAATTATACCGTCGTATACAACTGCCATTCCGGAAGAATCATAACCCCTGTATTCGAGACGGTGCAGGCCGTTTATCAGCGTTTTTGCTGCGCTTTTTTTACCCGTATAACCTATTATACCGCACATAAAATTTCTTTCTATTCCGCTATCGCCGATCCCGGCTATGCGGCAAGCGTATTATCTAAATTTGCACAAACCAGACGCCGGCTATAATGAGGATTGTTCCTATGAGCCGTAACGGAGTAACACGTTCTCCCAAAATGAGTACGCTCAAGATGGCCGTTATCAAAGGATACGTGGCGGCTATGGGTACCACCTGTGAGGTGTTGGCTTTTTTAAGGGCGGCAAAATACGTAATCATGCCTAAGAGCCCTGCTATAATTCCTGTAGCGGAAAATATGACAATTGTTTTAAAGTCGGCATTGAAAATCTGTTTGATTCTTCCGGTAAGCGTTATGTATAAAACCAGGGCTATGGTAACAGCGAAGCTCCTTATGCTAACACCCGTAAGCGGGTCTGTTTTCCCGAGCCCTATCTTTTCCAAAACCGGCGTTGCTCCCCACAGAATCGCGGTAAGGATAAGTAGTATAGCAATTTCCATTTTCATTGTTTATGCCGCCGCGATTTCTATGGGACTAGTCCTGCAAAAATCTTTGACTTCTGCAAAAAATCAAAGATTTTTGTAGGGCCCCACAGAATCGCGGTAAGGATAAGTAGTATAGCAATTTCCATTTTCATTGTTTTGCGTCACTGCAGCAGCTTATAGTATACCTTGAGATTGTTTTCTGCCATAATCTCTTTTGTAAACCTCAATTCAGCGATTTTTCTTCCGGTTATACCCACGCGCTTTTTGATGTTTTCGTCACCAAGTAGCATGGTAATTTTATTCGCCAGCGCCTCGTAATCCCTTATCGGCACGACATAGCCGTTTATGCCGTCCTGTATAACCTCCGGCATGCCGCCCGAATTAGTAACTATCATGGGCTTGCCCGCGGCCAAAGATTCCAGCATCGTTAAGCCGAAAGGTTCTCCTACGGATGAGGGATAGAGGCAAACTTCTGCTATGGCGTATAGGTTTTGCATTTCGTCCAGGGTAAACATTTCTATGAAAACGTTGTTTTTTAGCCCTAAATTATTTATAAGATCCACTATATATGCTATATCTTTCTGTTGGCTGTTGGACCAATCCACGATATTTTTTGTGCCTGCCAATACTAGTATGGCTTTCGGAAATTTTTTAACAACGAGGCGCATGGCTTTAACGCTTATATCGCAACCTTTGGCAAGCCCCATTCTGGCCGGATGAAAAATAACCCTTTTTTTCTCCAGCTTAATAAGGCGTTTTTTATACTCCACCTTGTTTGTGGGCTTGAATTTATCTATGTCTATACCGTGGTGAATGGTGGTTATCTGGTTGCTATCACAGCCTATTCCCATTAGTTCCTTTTTTATATAGAAGCTTACCGCGATTATATGATCCCATTTTATCTCTTTTGTAAGCTCCAGGAAAAGCATGTCGTCCCAGGAATTGTGTGCAGTGAGAACAAGTGGTATTTTTCTTTTTTTTCTGGCTTCCTCTTCCAGAATCTTAGCGTGGGCCTTGCTGAAATAATGCATGTTGTGGGCGTGAACTATATCGGGCTTTGTTTCATCCAGGAAGTAGGCTATCTCCTCTCTTACCTCATCTTCGATTCCGGTAAGCCCGCGTTTATTAAGCCAGTTCAGGTTCATTATGGGTACACGCGTCACCTTAACGCCCTTGTAGTTTTCCCTGACTTTTGCTTCTTCGGCCGTACCCGTAAGCAGGCTGACCTTGTGGCCCTTTTTGACAAGCTCCGGCAAAAGCATTACAAGGTGTGTTTCCACCCCGCCTATTATGGGCGGGAATGCCCAGTGCAGGTGGGCTATTCTCAATTTTTTATTTTCGCGCATATCTTTACGCTCCCCCTGTTTTACCCGTGTTATTATAAACGATATTAGCGTCCCCAGCGGGATTCGAACCCGCGTCGTCAGATCGAAAATCTGATGTCCTGGGCCAGGCTAGACGATGGGGACGGTTTTATAAATAACAAATAATAAGTTCAAAACGCAAAGTGCAAAGCTAAAAGTTTATGTGTCGCTTTTGGCGACTCTAAAAAAGCCCAAAGTTTAAATTGTAAAGCTCAAAACTTATGTGTCCTTCGGACTCTTATATATGCAGAATCGCCGGAGGCGATACAACAGTTTTGCGCTTTGAGTTTTAAGTTTCCGTATTAGTCTTCTTCTTTAACAACGCGCGCGACAGAGGCCACTTTATCGCTTTTATCCAGTTTTATAATGCGCACCCCCTGCGTGGAACGTCCTGTTACGCGTATATCTTTTACGGCACACCTTACTACCATACCTTTTGTGGTCATTATCATGACATCATCGTTGTCTGAGACAAGGTTAAGCCCTACTACATAGCCGTTTTTGGTGGTTACTTTCAGGTTTATTATGCCCTTGCCGCCTCTTGATTGTATCCTGTATTCCTGGGCTTCCGTCCGTTTGCCAAAGCCATTTTCGGTAATGCTAAGGAGATTGGCCTTTTTGTCTTTTATAACCTCCATGCCCACGACAGCGTCTTTTTTCCCGAGATTTATGCCTCTTACGCCCGCGGCACCCCTTCCCATATCCCTTATGTTGGCCTCATTGAACCTTATGGCTTTGCCTTCCCTTGTAGCGATAAAGACCTCATCCTTGCCTGATGTGAGTTTTGCCGCTATTAAATCGTCGTCCTTCGCCAGGGAAATCGCTATTATACCACTTTTTCTTATATTTGCAAACGCCGAAAGCTTGGTCTTTTTCATCTTTCCGGCTTTCGTTACCATCATAAGGAATTGCCCTTCCTCGAATTTCTTAACCGGTATGCTTGAACTTATGTTTTCACCGCTCGATATGGAAAGCATGTTCACGATGGCTTTTCCTTTTGCCGTACGGCTTGCCTGCGGGATGTCGTAGACTTTTAGAACGTAGGCTTTGCCTTTATCCGTGAAAAAGAGCAGGTTGTCGTGTGTTGACGCTATAAAAAGGCTTTCTACAAAGTCCTCGTCCTTCATTTCGGCTCCTGTTATGCCCTTGCCCCCGCGTTTCTGCTTTCTGTAGGAGCTTACGGGAAGCCTTTTTATGTAGCCGGAATGGCTTATGGTTATAACGACGTCTTCTTCCTGTATCAAATCTTCCATTTCGACCTCTTCTACCGCCCCCATAAGAGCCGTACGCCTTTCGTCCCCGAATTTCTTGTTAAGTTCGACCAGCTCTTCCTTGACGATTCCCAAAACCTTTTTCTCGCTTGCCAGAATCGAGCGTAGAAATTCTATCTTTTTGATGAGTTCCTTATACTCGTCGTCTATTTTAGCCCTCTCAAGGTTTGTTAGTCTCTGCAGCTGCATCTCAAGAATAGCCTGGGCTTGCCTGTCGCTCAGGCTGAATTTTTTCATAAGTTCGCTTTTAGCCGCGTGAGGGTCTTTTGACTTTTTGATAATGCTTATTATCCGGTCCAGATTCTTAAGCGCTATTTTTAACCCTTCCAGTATGTGGGCCCTCGCTTCCGCTTTTTCCTTATCGAACCTGGTGCGTTTTACTATAACATCCTTTCTATGGTCTATATAAAGCGAGAGCATTTCCTTTAGATTGAGGATTCTGGGCCTGTTGTCCGCAAGCGCAAGCATGATAACACCATAAGTGGTCTGCATCTGCGTATGCTTGTAAAGCTGGTTTAATATTACCTGGGCGTTCTGGCCCCGCTTTAATTCAACTACTATTCTCATGCCTTCTTTGTCGGATTCGTCCCTGAGGTCGGCTATGCCTTCTATTTTTTTATTTTGTACGAGGTTTACTATGGAAGCGATTAAATTGTTCTTATTCACCTGATACGGGATTTCGGTAATTACTATATTTTCTTTTCCGTTTTTCAAGGACTCCACAAAGGCCTTGGCGTGCACAAGAAGCTTGCCCCTGCCGGTTTCATACGCCTCTTTTATGCCGCTTGAGCCGCAAATGATGCCTCCGGTGGGGAAATCCGGTCCTTTTACTTTTTTCATTAAATCTTTTACCTGGCATGCGGGGTTGTCTATAAGATATGTGATGCCTTCTATTATTTCCGTAAGGTTATGCGGCGGTATATTGGTTGCCATGCCTACGGCTATGCCGCTGGAACCATTCACTATAAGGTTGGGAAGCGTGGCCGGCAGAACGCTCGGCTCCTCCAGGGAACTGTCGAAGTTCGGCATGAATTCGACCGTGTTCTTTTCCAGATCCGCCAGAAGCCAGTCTGTTACGTGGGCCAACTTGGCTTCCGTATACCGCATGGCGGCGCTCGGGTCTCCGTCAATAGACCCAAAGTTGCCCTGGCCGTTTATAAGAGGGTACCGCAACGAAAAATCCTGCACCATGCGCACAAGGGCATCATATACGGCCATATCGCCATGAGGGTGATATTTACCGAGAGTTTCACCGACTATTCTGGCGCTTTTCTTGTAGGGCTTGTTGTGTTCCAGATTAAGCTCTTTCATGGCATAGAGGATTCTTCTGTGAACCGGCTTTAAGCCGTCCCTTACATCAGGAAGGGCCCTTCCGACTATTACGCTCATCGCGTAATTAATGTAAGAATCCTTCATCTCGTCTTCTATGTATATCGGTACTATCTTTTCATCCTTCGTATACATGGTTCTCCTCTTTTACTTAAATAAATATGTACCTTTTAAATGTCGAGCACCTTAACTTCCGGCGCATGTTTTTCTATAAATAACCTTCTCGGCTCCACCTGGTCACCCATAAGAACTGTGAACATGGCGTCAGCCTCAACGGCATCATCCACTGTCACTTTTTGCATTACTCTTTTGGCGGGATCCATGGTGGTTTCCCAAAGCTGTTCCGGGTTCATTTCACCAAGACCTTTATAGCGTTGGATTGTCATATTTTGCTTGCCGCGCGCCAATACGTATTCCAAGAGTTCTTTAAGGCTGAATGCCTCTTTTGTCTCTTTTTCGGATTTGATTTTGAATAAACCTTTTTTGCCGGTTTTACCTTTGGGTTCTTCCTTAGCTGCAGGATTGTAGTTAGCTATATCTATTTTTAGCTTGGAAAGCTGGTTATTTAATTTGTTAAGTTCTCGTGCTTCATAAAATTCTACCGTATTCAGTTCGGCGTCTTTTTTGGTTTTTTCCATTTTTTTGGTGAATTTTGCCAATTCGTCCTCATCATAGAAAAATTTGTCTTGTCCCTCCACTTTTACCATATAAAATGGCAGTTTTTTGGTCTTTAGGTCTCTAAAAAGTAGGAATTCTTCAAATTTCACTCCACGCCTCTCTATAGAAGCTGAAAGCCCACCAACCTGCCACAGCAGAAGCATTACCTCTTTAAGCTTTTTCTCATTAAATTGGTACTTGTCTTTAATTCTTATTACCTCCAACCCCTCTGTGCCCTGATCAATGAGAATGCCGTTCATTTCTTCTTCTGTGCTTATGTACTCTTCTCTTTTCCCGGCCTTTATTTTATAAAGCGGAGGTTGGGCTATGTAAATATGGCCCTTTTCTACCAACTCTTTCATCTCTCTGTAAAAAAAAGTAAGTAAGAGTGTGCGTATATGAGAGCCGTCTACATCAGCGTCACACATTATAATAAGTTTTGCATAGCGCAGGTTGCCCAAATTGAACTCGTCTCCGACGCCCGTGCCTATAGCGGTTATCATTGTCCGTATCTCTTCGTTATTAAGCACTTTATCAAGCGCCGCTTTTTCCACATTAATAATTTTGCCTTTTAACGGTAGAATGGCCTGATATCTGCGGTCGCGGCCCTGTTTTGCGCTGCCACCCGCCGAATCACCCTCTACGATATAGAGCTCGCTTACCGCAGGATCCCTTTCGGAACAATCGGCCAGTTTGCCGGGAAGGCTGCCCCCTTCAAGGGCCCCTTTTCTCCTTGTAAGTTCCCTGGCTTTTCTTGCGGCCTCACGCGCCCTGGCTGCCAGAATACTTTTTTCTACAATCTTGTTGCCTACGGAAGGGGTTTCCTCCAAAAAAGAACCTAATGCTTCGTTGACAACAGATTCTACTATGCCCTCGACTTCCGAATTCCCTAGTTTTGCCTTGGTCTGCCCTTCGTATTGCGGGTTGGGGAGTTTGACGTTTATGACGGCTGTCAGGCCTTCTCTTGTATCGTCGCCAGACAGGCTTATTCCTTCTTTTAAAAGATTCCTGTTCTTGCAGTACTGGTTTAATGTACGCGTAAGAGCGGACTTAAATCCGGTAAGGTGCGTGCCGCCTTCTACGGTATTTATAGTATTGGCGAAGGTGAATATGTTTTCCGCGTAACCGTCGTTGTACTGCATAGCCACTTCGACCGACATGTTGTCTTTTTCTTTTGAGAGATAGATTACCTTTTTGTGCAGGTTTGTTTTATTTCTATTCAGATGTTCTACAAAAGAGATTATCCCCCCGTCGTACTGGAATACACTTTCTTTGTTCTGTCTTTCGTCTTTCAGGGCTATTTTAATGCCTTTGTTTAAAAAGGCAAGTTCCCTGAGCCGGTTTGCCAGGATGTCGTAACTGAATTTCGTGGTTTCTTTGAATATTTCTTTATCCGGTTTAAATGTAACCTTTGTGCCTCTTTTTTGTGTTTTGCCTATGATTTTAAGCGGACTTACCGTCTTTCCTTTTTCGTACACCTGGCGATAGACTTTCCCGTCTTTGCGCACCTCAACTTCAAGCCATTCCGAAAGAGCGTTCACCACACTTACTCCCACGCCGTGCAATCCGCCCGACACTTTGTAGACCCTGTGATCGAATTTTCCGCCAGCATGCAACGTCGTCATAACAACCTCTACGGCCGGTTTTTTCTGCGTTTTGTGTATGTCGACCGGTATGCCGCGTCCATTATCTTCCACGCTAACCGAATTGTCGGCGTGAATCGTGACCTCTATGGTATCGCAATAGCCTGCGAGTGCCTCGTCTATCGAGTTGTCAGTCACCTCGTATACCATGTGATGGAGACCGCGCGAAGTCGTGTCTCCTATGTACATGGCGGGTCTTTTTCTTACGGCATCTACCCCCTCCAGGACCTGTATTGTTGTAGCGTCATATTTTTTGGCCGCAGCTTTCGCCTCCTCCGCTTCTTTGGTTGTTTTTTTCGGACTTTTTTCGGCAGGTTTTTTTAACGGTGTTTTATTTGTTTTTTTTGTCCCCATGCTTTTCCCTCTGTTTTACGCCGTATTTTTATTATGCCTCCGGATTCCCCACCCGGAACTGAATTTCTTTTATTTTCGTTTTGTTTTTAGTGTTTTTGTTAAAACCTTCAATCAGCTTTTTCTTCTCCAGTGTTAATTTATAAAGCCAGGCCGAGTCGCTTACGTTGATAACAAGCCTCTTGGAGCGCAGAAAAGCGGGTTTGGCGTGTTTGAAAGTCTTTTTATCAACAGTGCGCTCCCACACTTTCTTGATATCCGCTTCCGCTTTTTGTTTTTCATCGATGTCGGAAACAATTTTTTTTATTAAATTTTTGAGTGGTGTGTGATTTTGCATTATATGACGCACACGGGGTGCCGTCTTCAGACAACCTGCATAGGTAAAACCACATACACATATTCGTTTCCGACCCTTATCACGCCGGGTTTGTCGTTATCGGACAGCTCCAGACCGATCTGCTCTGTGTCGATATTTTTTAGCGCATCTATTATATAGGTGGGGTTAAAACCTATTGATATGCTCTTACCTTTATATGAGACACTTAGGTCTTCTTTCACCTCGCCTATATAAGGTGTGTTTTTTGATACCGACATCCTGTCTTTTGATATGTCCAGTTTTATCGCCATAGAGTCCTGGTTTGTAAAAATCGACGCCCTTTTTGTGGCTGCGAGAAAAGCGTCGTTCTTAACCAAAACTTTTTCTTTTACTTCTTTTGGTATAACCTGTTCATAGTTGGGGAATTCCCCCTCTATCAGCCTTGATATGATAAGAGTGTTTTCCAAATCGAAAAGAATCTGGTTTTCGTCAAATGAAATTTTGACGTCCCCTTCGTCCAACAGGAGCCGTCCAAGCTCCTGTGCTGTTTTTGTCGGTATAATTACTTTTTTGTTGATAACAGTTTCTTTGGGGAGCTCTTTCTCAACTACAGCTAGCCTTCTTCCGTCTGTAGCCACTATTTTTATGTTTTTGTCTTTTATTATGCATAGTATGCCGTTTAATATATACCTTGTCTCATCCCTGCTTACTGCGAAAAGTGTCATTGTTATCATGTTTTTGAGAAGCTTTTGGGGCAACAGTGTGGTGTTTTTGTTCTGAAAATCCGGGGGTTTTGGAAATTCGTCTTTTGGCAGCCCGACTATTTTGAATATTATGTTGTCGCACTCTATGGTTATTACGTTGTTTTTTTTGGCTGTAAACAATATATCGCCGGATTCAGGTAGCTCTTTTATAATATCAATGAATTTTTTTGCCGGTAGCGTTATTGCGCCTTCCATATCGGTTTTTATGGGTATCTTTGAGGATATCCCTATATCCAGATCTGTTGCGGTTATTTTCATAACGTTTTTTTCCGCTTCAAAAAGTATGTTTGCAAGTATTGGTAGTGTTGTTTTTGGCGATATTGCGTTTTGTACTTTCTGGATTGTTTTAAGAAGGTCTTCTTTACTTGTTTTAAATTTCATCTTATAATTCCTCCCGGGTTAACTTTGTGTCCATATGTAACTTTTATACCCCGCTTCTTCACCGGCGCTATACTCCTTTTTTATTTATAGATATAAAGTAGTATATTAGTAGTACCGGGGTGTTGTTAACATGTACCCAACACCTTAATATATAAAAACTTACAACAAAAAGTAATCCACAGCATATTCACATATCCACAAAACATCACCTTTTAATATCACCGATCAGCTTATCCACAATCCATTTGGCTTTATCGTCTGTTTTTAAGATTTTCTCAATCTTTTCACACGCATGAAGCACGGTTGTGTGGTCGCGGCCCCCGAAAAACTGGCCTATTTCCGGCAAAGAAAGATCGGTGAGACCCCTACTTAAATACATAGCGATTTGGCGAGGATAAGCCACAGCCTTCGTCCTTTTTTTTGCCTTCATATCCTCTAATCCTATATCAAAATACTGAGCGACCTTTTTCTGTATTAAATCAACACCTATTTTTCTCTCACCCTCAATGATCATACCTTTCAACACTTCTTTCGCAAGGTCAACCGTTATGCTTTTATTCATTAATTTCGCATAAGCAATAACCCTTATAAGACCCCCCTCCAATTCCCTTATATTTGTTTTTATTTTTTCTGCCAGGAAGAAAAAAAGGTTGTCGGGGAGATGCGCCGTTTCTTTCTCGCTTTTTTTGCGCAGAATGGCAATCCGAGTCTCAAAATCAGGCGGCTGTATATCGGTAATCAAGCCCCATTCAAACCTTGATACAAGCCTTTTTTCCAAATTACGGATTTCTTTGGGCGAACGATCGCTGGACATGACTATCTGTTTGTGGGCGTCATAAAGAGAATTGAATGTGTGGAAAAATTCTTCTTGGGTAGATTCCTTACCCGCTATAAAATGTATATCATCAATAAGAAGCACATCCACATTCCTGTAGCGCTGGCGGAACCGTTGCGTGCTTCTGTTTTGTATGGCGCCGATCAGTTCGTTGGTAAATTCTTCGCTTGATATATAGAGTATTTTAAGTTTGGGAGACTTTTTAACAAGTTCGTTTCCTATAGCATGCATAAGATGGGTCTTACCTAGCCCTACACCCCCATAGATAAAGAAAGGATTATATGCTTTAGCAGGAGATTCTGTTATGGCCAATGACGCCGCATGAGCAAATCTATTGCCGGCTCCCACCACGAAATTTTCAAAACTGTATTTAGGGTTTAGGCGCGCCTCGTGTAGCTGGTTTTCATCTGTCTGCCGCGGGAAAACGGACCTGAACCAACCCTTTTTTTCCTTTTGTTCCGCTTTTTTATTCTGGTCCCTCGAAGCCTGCTGCGTCTCCACTTGCTGTGCTGTAGGCGGGACAACTATAAATTCCACCTCTATTTTTTTATCGCTGTAAACCGAACCAAGGTGAGAGAAAATAAATGGCGCGTACCTTTCTTTCACCCAGTCCTTAAAGAATTCGTTGGGCACGCCAAGAACGAGCTTATTGTCATCTAGCGATATGGGGGTTATCGGAACAAACCACGCATTAAACGCTTGTTCGCTGACAACCGGCTTTAACTGCGCCAGAAGCGCTGACCACAAGTCAATATGGGAGATTTTCATCGGTTATCCACATTCTTGCACAGGAGAATCCAATATAAATATACAACTTATTCACAAGTTATCCACAGGCTTTATAAACGTTAGCACATGCAGCTTTCCGGATTGTAAACAAGTGTGACATAAGCGTACCAATGCTAAATAAGCGTAGCAACAATTATATCAAACAAATATTTTTTTGCAAGATTTTTTTGTAAGAAGACCTTATAAAAAAAAACGGCGATTGCTAAATAATATGATTTTTTTGCCAGGACAATTCATGCAAATCTGCCGTAATCAAATTTTTCGCCGTATATTTTTGTTGTCGCGTTAAACACGGGGCAGAATACCTGCGTAATATTGTGTACAGGCGCAAACATTTTAAGGCAGGCAGGTTTTCGTCGGCAAAAAGCAATGG
>JAFGLX010000114.1 GCA_016927795.1 Candidatus Omnitrophota bacterium | reverse complement strand
GGACCTTATCGCTAACAACGCGGTAGCAATTAAAACAGAACGTACACGCGTGCGGGCATCCCCTCTGGGCGTGTATCTGCATGAACCCTCTTGCGTTCTCCAGATATGTTTCCATCGGGAAAAGCTCGTCTCTCAGCATTGGTACTTCATTCAGGGAATCCATAAGCGGGCGACGCTTGGTAAAAATCACTTCTCCGTCTTGCGATCTATAGCCTATTCCGCTTATTTCCTTAAAATTCCTTGAAGTCGTTATTTCTCTCACCAATTCCGTTACGGTAATTTCGCCTTCGCCTATAACCTCATAATCTATGTCCAGGCGATTAAAGCACCTTTCCCTTAAAGACGATGCGACTGCGCCGCCTAGGATTATTTCTGAGTCCGGTTTCAGCTTTTTTATCTCCGGCACTAGCCAGTGCAGATACGAATAAACTGTCGCCAGGCCTCCGATGCCGATAATGCGGGCGTTTGATTTCTTTATAAAATCGCTTACTGTTTCCTTCGTATAGCGGTAGCCATCAATGTCCAGCACTTCCACCTCATAACCTTTTTTCTCAAGCGCATGGCTTATGCAGGAAATACCCAGAGACGGTATCTCGGGTTTTACGTTTACCTGTACCGGCGGATTTACTAATAAAATATTCATATCGTAAACTGCATGTCAAACAATTTCTTATACATCCCCTCTTTTGCGAGAAGGTCTTCGTGTTTGCCGCTTTCAACAACCCGCCCCTTGTCCAATACTACGATATTATCCGCATGCAGGATTGTCGAAAGCCTGTGTGCTATCGCTATTACCGTGCGGCCCCTCGCAAGCTTGTTTATCGCTTCGGTAATCAGCCTTTCGGTCTCGGTATCAAGAGAACTGGTAGCTTCATCCAGAATTAGAATCTCGGGGTTGTGCATTACGCTTCTTGCAATCGAAATTCTCTGTTTCTCGCCGCCCGAAAGTGTAACGCCTCTTTCGCCCAGCAGGGTATCGTAACCATCGGGCATATTAACTATAAAGTCGTGCGCGTAAGACGCCTTTGCGGCCCTTACAATATCCTCGTCTTTTGCGTCATCGCATCCGTACGAAATATTGTTTTTTAGCGTGTTATTGAAAATAAAAATATCCTGCGAAACAAAACCTATTTTACCGCGCCATTTGCTGAGTGCAAGATCTTTCAGATTCAGTCCGTCAACTAGGATCTGGCCCGAATCAACATCGTAAAATCTCAATATAAGGTTGACTATGGTGCTTTTACCTGCGCCTGATGCTCCCACGAGTGCCGTTATTTTTCCTTTCGGTATGCTGAAATTAATGTCTTTTAAAACAGGGTTCCCGTCGGTATAGGAAAAGTACACGCCCGCAAAATCTATGGAATCCGAAAATGTTTTTATTAATCTGCTCCCGCTTTTTATTGTCTTTTTGTCAGCCGGATTATTTATGTACTCGTAGTTAGCAAAAGCAGCCAAAAGGCTCATGGCGTCGGACCGTTGGCTGTTTACGCTATTTAACTGCGTAAGCGCTCTTCCCAATATGAGAAAATAAGTCGCGATAAACGGGAACGTGCTTGCCAGACTTATTTCCGCTACATTAATGAAGATAAAAAAGAACAGGGTAAGCAGACCAAATACGCCTACCTCCGAAAGCGGTATTATCAAATGTATGTACTTATTTGCAAGATACTGCGAATCACTGCTGTTCTCACATGCAGCATTAAAGGCCTCTCTTTCCACAGCGCCTGTGCCCAGGGTCCTTATCACTGCCATGCCGCCTAATATTTCGGTTAATTTATAATTATATTCGGCCACGCATCTGGAAACCAATTTGCCTATTTTCTTCAGCTTACCCATAATAAGTTCTATCGGTATCAGAATGAAGGCCATAAGCAAAAATATACCTATGCTTGCCTTCCAGGATATCAAAAATAAAAGCACAAGATAGGTGCCAACCCTTCCTGAAAGTGCGACAAACTGAAGCACCGACATTACAAAATTACCTATGCGCTCGGTTTCGGTAGTCATATTGGCTATAATATATCCCGTCTTGGCGCTATCGAAATACTTCGCGTCATACCCAAGCAGATTACCCATGAGCGCCGTCCGCAGGTCCTTTATAATGCCGAATCGCAATTTCGCTATAAGTACATTTGAGACATATATAAATATGTTTTTTACGAGCAGTAAAAGAAATAGCAGCATAAGAATAAAAAAAACAGGCATCATCTTGTCCGTCGACGTATGGAAAACTGCTATATTGCCCAAGAGCGGTATTTTCTCCAGTATATTAGGCCCTTTTTGCACCATGCTCTGTATAAGCGGAATAAGCATTCCGAAACTGGCGCCCTCAAAGAGCGACGCTATAACTATTGAACACAGCGTTACCAGCGTAAGAGCCGGATAGCGCTTCAGGTATTTATGCGCAATTAATATAAGCTTCATTTAAAAGTCCCCTTGCTTCCCGCATTCATTAAATCAACCAAAGAAACGCGTTCATCCTCTTTGTAGATGTATGATTCAAACAAATCGCCGTCTTTATTCCTGTCCAGGCCTAAATTCAAAATGCCGCTTATGCCATATCTTAAATCTTTCTCGTGTGCAATGTGATATACCGCTCTTCGTTCAACAGGTATATTTCCGCTTATTTCGTAAGATGGAATGTGGCGATAGCGTCCGCGGCCTCCATAGAGCAAAACCGGAATTCTATTTTGAAGGGCTTCGGTGATAGTGGTGGAAGAAAGGCTCACAAGTAAATTACTCATGCCCAAGAGGTCTAAAAACGGTTCCCTTACGCTCAATATAATGTTATCCGAAAACTTTATAATGCTTTTAAGGTCATCGGAACTGAAGTCTTCCCTCGGCTTGAATCTTACTATTAAAAGGGTTTCTGGTATCTTGCGAACTGCATCCGCCAACTCTGAAAGCGACTGGATGTATTCATCCGGCGTTTCGTATATATGGAATTTTAACCTGTTATTGGGCTTCTGCGTGGATGCGTGCAGGATAACCTTTAACTTTGATGGATTTTTTTTGCCGTTCCCCAGTATATTCTCCAACGTTAGCTTACTCTTTTCGGTATTGACGGAACCTCCCCATACAAGAGGGCCTGTTTTTACGGCATCTGCTGACGGCGGAAAGAACCGTGTATAATCCTCATCCAGAGGTGACTGCAACGCGACGAACGAAAAAGGCGCCCTGAGGTAATTTTTGCCGTCTTCACCCCATTCTATAATTTCGATGTCATTTTTCGGATATACATATGATCCGTGGCTTACCATAATTGAGGGCATATTTATCTTTCGGCATAGCTCTCCGATTATGGAATCGTCAAGGCGGTTGCCCGATGAAACGACAAGTGAAGGCTTAAATCTCCTTACTATTCCATGGAGCTCGACTGTCCACATGTGCAACCCCATGATGTACGGAGCGATATCATTTTCAAACTTTTCGGCCAGAATATCCGTAAATGTTATGCCGCGATATGAGAAAAGATCATGCATCTCCCTGATTTTACCGCAAAATTGACGGGAAAACCGCTCCTGCATGGCGAGTACGCCTGAAAATTTTTTTAGGAACAGCTTTGCGAATAACGAGGCCCCGACGTCCGGGATAACCCACCGCTGCAAGAAGTAAAAATTTGCGTTAATGCTCGCGTTAAGCTTGTAGGCGAGTTTTTTCATATAACCGACCGGACTCGTAAAAATAACTATCGGATTTTTGCTGCATCTCATCACGGCTGAAATTATAACAGTTCTTAACTTTTGCTTCAGATATAAAGCGATAAAAAGAATTAAAAAAACGGCGTTTTTCGTAGGTTTGAGAAAGTCCCATTCACTTAAGCGAAAACGGCTGCCTTTCGCTATATCTTCAAAAGTTATCCCTTTCTTTTTCGCGATGCGCCTAGCGAGCGCCGCCATGTGTCTTTCTTCCGGCTGTATGAATAATCGCTTAACGGTATCCACAAATTGCCTTGATAGAGCTTTACG
>JAFGLX010000113.1 GCA_016927795.1 Candidatus Omnitrophota bacterium | reverse complement strand
GCCATAGAGCCTGAATATCCTTATGCGTTGACGAAATATGTGGGGGAGCAGTACCTCTTCCACTGGGCGAAGGTGTATAAGCTCCCGTGTATTTCACTGCGCCTTTTTAACGTCTACGGACCGCGTTCCCGCACCGCAGGCACCTACGGTGCCGTATTTGGTATATTCCTGGCGCAGAAACTGGCGAATAAGAAATTCACCGTTGTGGGAGACGGAGAGCAAAAAAGGGACTTCGTTTTCGTAAAAGACGTAGTGAGGGCATTCAGAATGGCCGCGGAATCCGATATAAAAAACGACGTTTTTAACGTAGGCAGCGGCAACCCGCAGAGCGTAAACAGGCTTGTAGAACTCTTGGGTGGCGAGAAAGTTTTCATACCGAAAAGGCCCGGCGAGCCAGAGTGCACCCACGCCGATATCGGGAAAATAGAAAAAATGCTTGGCTGGCGTCCGGAGGTTTCTTTTGAGGAAGGTGTACGTATAATGCTTGATAACATTGATTACTGGCGCGAGGCGCCCGTATGGACGCCAGAGCTTATAGAGGAAAGCACACGTACCTGGTTTAAATATCTTTCAAAATAGAAGAGGTTTAGGATTATGAAAAATAGAGAGCATAAAGCGCCCGATACGTCCGTCAAGATTAAGGATTTTGACGAACTTGTAGGCATAGTGAGAAAACTGAAAAAACAAGGTAAAAAAGTGGCCTTGAGTCACGGTGTTTTTGACCTTTTACATCCCGGCCACATACGCCATTTTGAGTCGGCAAGAAACATGTGCGATGTCCTGGTGTGCACTATAACAAAAGATGAGTTCGTAAACAAAGGCCCCGGCAGGCCTGTTTTTAACCAGCGCCTGAGGACCGAATCGGTAGCGGCGCTTGAGTGCGTCGATTATGTAGCCGTAAATAAATGGCCTATTGCCGTAGAGACTATCAAACGGCTTAAGCCGGACATTTATGTGAAAGGGGCCGATTACAGGAGAAGGAAGGATGACGTGACCGGCAAGATATTCGATGAGGAAAAAGCGGTACAGTCGGTCGGCGGGAGAATAGCTTTTACGGATGAAATCACGTTTAGCTCTTCCCAAATCCTGAACCGCCATTTCAGCGTATATCCCAAGGAAACGGCGGAATTCATCCATTTTTTTAAGGACAGGTATTCGCCCGAGTCGATTATTAAAATACTAAAGAGCCTTGGCAAACTGAAGGTACTTGTTATAGGGGACATAATAATAGACGAGTATCACTATTGCGCGGGCATAGGCAAACCCCAAAAGGCCGATATTCTGGCTGCGCAATACCTGAGCGAAGAAAAATTTACAGGAGGCGTCTTGGCGGTAGCCAAACACATAGCCAATTTCTGCAGGGAAGTGAACCTCGTAAGCGTTATAGGCACCAAAAATAATTATGAAAGTTTCATACTGGAAAACCTGTCCCCAAACATAAAACCGAAGTTCTTTTACCGCCACGATGTGCCGACTGTGGTAAAGCAGCGTTTCCTGAACCCTGCGTTTTTAAGCAAAATTTTCGAAATAAACTTCATAGACGACACAAAAACCACCCCGGAGGTATCAAAAGAGGTATGCGCGTACCTGAATAAAGTTATGCGGAAGTACGACTTGGTTGTCGTGGCGGATTTCGGACACGGGTTCCTTACCGCCGATATCATAAACGTGCTTTCGTCAAAATCAAAGTTTATGGCCGTGAATACCCAGACAAACAGTGCGAACATGGGCTATAACCTTATCACGAAATACCCGAGGGCCAGTTTCGTCTGCATAGACGAGCCCGAGATAAGGCTTGCGATGCATGATAAGTTCGGCGATCTTCAAAAGCTTATTCTTGGCGTAACGCGAAGGCTTAAATGCAACAAGATAATCGTGACAAGAGGACACCTAGGGTCCGTTTCTTACGAAAAAGGGAAAGGTTTCTCCAGCATCCCGGTTCTATCGAAAGAGATAGTAGATAGGATCGGGGCAGGTGACGCGTTTCTTGCGGTTGCCTCGCCGCTTATTGCGGCCGGCCACCCTATAGAACTTGCCGCTTTCGTAGGCAACGCCGTAGGGGCACTCGCGGTACTTATCGTAGGTAACAGGAACCCGGTGGAACAGGTTCCTCTTTTTAAATTCATAACAACACTTTTGAAATAAAAAGAAGGTGCCAAAATGAAAGACGCCCTGTTTGAGACATACACGCATGTTTTATCCGGTGCTATAGCGAATATAGAGTCTACGAGGCGTGATATGAAACCCGTCCCGCTTAAGGTCGCAATTAAAAACACCATAGGCTATATCAGTCAGGCGAAACGCAGCAAAAAAAAGGTTATTTTTGTCGGAAACGGCGGAAGCTCCGCCATAGCCAGCCATCAGGCCGTAGATTACTGGAAAAACGGCCATATAAAAGCAACCGCCTTCAATGACAGCGCGCTCCTTACCTGCGTCAGCAATGACTATGGCTATGATAAAGTGTTTCAGAAGCCTATCGAGAGATTCGCCGAGAAGGGCGACGTTGTTTTTGCGATAAGCTCTTCCGGACAATCAAGGAATATCATTAACGCGGTGCGTTCGGCGCGGCAGAAGGGTGTGTACATAATAACTCTCTCCGGCTTTAGCGGTAAAAATTCATTACGAAGGCACGGCGACATTAATTTTTATGTGCCGAGCCGTTCATACGGTATAGTCGAAATTGCCCACCTTTTGATAGCGCACTCAATGCTTGACCACATTATCGAAAACCGCCTATGAATCCGACCAAGACGCTGCTTAGTCTAATAGCCATAATATTTATTTCCGTCACGGTAATAAGCTTCCGCTATTCAATAATAAAACCGTTTACGCTTGATGAAATCGAAGAGGCCAGGATGGCCCAGAAGATACCCGTAATGGGGACTAAAACCTTTCATCCCGACGGAGGAAAAGAAGACCTGGGGCATCCCCTTCTTTACAGCTATACAAACGCCGTTTTTTACATATTGTTCGGGTCAAGTGAAATCGCCCTTAGAAGTTACGGCGCCCTATTTTTTGCACTGTCTTTAGTCGTGCTCCTTTTAATGTTCAGGGAAGCCTGCCCCGGCCGGGTTTTTTTGCGAAGCGCCATGTTTATAGGCGGCTTTCTCTATGCCCTCAACCCGCTCCTTATACAGCATTCCATGCTCTTAAACGCGGATAACAATATTTCTGCATTCGCTATAATATGTTTTGTTTACCTCTTTTTTAAATTTGAAAAATACAGCGGGAGAGAGTTTATTAAATCACGCGCCATAATAGCCCTTGCCATAGCGTTCAATTATATGTGTAAAGAGGTAACGCCGACTTTCCTTATGGCAAGCGTTATCGCTTACAGGGCGATTAACAGGGACAAGAAGAAGCTAGTTATAGACGCGCTTACAATAGTGGCGGGCATGGCTATTTTCTGGGGCATATGGCTTTTATACTGTCACTTCAGCAATACCGATATACTCTCTTTTATAAAATTTACCGCCATGAAAAAGGGCAAAAAAGTCACGATACATTTTCTTCTTCGGAATTTCCAGCATGTTTTTGTGTTATTGAAATGGCCTTTTTACTGGACCGGAGCGCCGTTTTTTTTGGTAGTTTTTATTTATATGCTTGACAGGCTGAAGGCATTTGTGCGCAAGTTAAAGCTGGAACGGGAAGACTTTGTGCTGCTTGCGGGGTGCTTCATGTTTACGCCTTTTGTTTTTGTAAAAGCGAGCATAGACATGATGAAATACCAATACCCGTCCATTCCGGTATTTATATTTTGCATTACTTTTTTTCTGTTGAAAACGGCGGGTTTTCCCGAAGCCCATACTGGTAATCTAAAAAATGAGCTTAAGAGGCTGGCATTTTTATTTTTCATATTTTTGATACCGGCCTCAGTCGCGTATTATTTCATGGGTGATTACATCCTGGCTATATGGAGCCCGTATTCCAAATATCTCGGAGGAAAATTTTACGTATATTACTATACCCCCATCGTTCTGGTTTCTATCGTTATGTGGGCGGCATTTAGAAAACGGGGTTTTTACGTAACGGTAATCTGGTCTCTTTTATTGTGCGTATATCCGATTAACATAGGCCTTAATCTTAACCAGACCAAACCCTATACGACGGCCGAGGGATTTCTTAACTACGGGGAATCGGGGTTAACCGACACGGTAAATTACCTCAGGGAGCATGTTGACACCGGGAAACTCCTTATAGCAAGAAAAGACAT
>JAFGLX010000112.1 GCA_016927795.1 Candidatus Omnitrophota bacterium | reverse complement strand
TACGCAAGTACTGCAGGGATAGATACGCTGTGGGTTTTAATAACGGCATTTCTTGTCTTTTTTATGCAAGCCGGTTTCGGTATGGTCGAAGCGGGTTTCATAAGAGCCAAGAACACATGCAATATTTTAACCAAGAACTTTCTTGATTTCTGCATGGCGTCTCTGGGGTTTTTTATGTTCGGTTATGCCATCATGTTCGGCGCGGGGAACGTATTTATAGGGCTTAAGGGATGGTTCTTATCCGGCGCGGTCTCCGGCGCAGATGTGCCGCTTTTTGCGTTCTGGCTTTTTCAGGCCGCTTTTTGCGGAGCTGCCGCAACGATAGTTGCAGGCGGCATGGCGGAAAGAATGAAGTTTCCGGCTTATCTTGTATATTCCTTTATTATATCGGCATTCGTGTACCCTATCGTGGGCCATTGGATATGGGGAGGCGGGTGGCTTTCCAAGCTTGGCTTCGCGGATTTCGCGGGCTCAACGGTTGTTCATGCGGTCGGAGGTTTTGCCGCTTTGATCGGCACTATTATATTAGGTCCGCGTTTTGGAAAATACAATAAGGACGGGTCCGCAAACGCGATTACAGGACACTCCATTCCGCTGGCGTCATTAGGGGTATTTATACTCTGGTTTGGATGGTTCGGATTTAATCCGGGTTCAACACTTAGCGTGGGCGATGGCAGCCTTATAGGAAGAGTAGCTATAAATACTAACCTTGCTGCGGCAGCCGGGGGGATATTTGCCATGATCACTGTCTGGAAAATGTTCGGAAAGCCGGACTTATCTATGGCTATGAACGGAGCACTTGCGGGGCTTGTGGCTATCACAGCGCCGTGCGCATTTATCGAACCTTGGGCAGCCATAATAATAGGAGTGGTTGCCGGAATCATAGTGGTCCTGGGTGTTGTGCTGCTGGATAAACTTAAGATAGATGACCCGGTCGGAGCCGTGCCGGTACATGGCCTTAATGGTATATGGGGCACGCTTTCCATAGGCCTATTTGGGCAAAAAGCCTTAGGACTTGCTAATAACGGCCTTTTTTACGGAGGTGGTTTTGCTCAGGTTGGTATTCAAGCCCTTGGTGTATTTTCGGCTGTGATATTCATCCTGGCAGTTATGGGCATGGTTTTTAAACTTATCGATAGATTTATAGGTTTAAGGGTTACGCGCGACGAGGAATTAAAAGGCCTGGATATAGGAGAACACGGAATGGAATCGTACTCCGGGTTCCAGGTGTTTACCACACAGTAAGTAAAAGAGCGACAGAGCACCAGCGCACCAACTGTTACTGGCGCACTGGTGAGAGGAGGAGAATACGATGAAACTTATAATTGCGATGATACAGCCGCACAAGTTGCCGGATGTAAAAAAAGCGTTGTACGATAAAGAAGTATACAAAATGACGGTCACCAATGCCCTGGGTTGCGGACAACAGAGAGGATACACCGAAACCTATAGGGGCGTAATACATGAGGTAAATCTTTTAAAGAAAATACGCCTTGAGATAGCCGTAAATGAGGGTTTTGTAAAGCCGACCATAGAGGCCATAACTAAAGGCGCAAGGACAGGCAATATAGGCGACGGGAAAATATTTATCATGGATCTCGGCGATTGCATAAGGATACGCACCGGCGAAACCGGCGGTAACGCGATAGGTTAAGCCTCGCTGCCCTTAGACCGCCTTCGGCGGTCATGGCTCGCCTCTCGGCGAAGCCGAGGGCAGGCAGGCAATGACCCCGCCGAAGGCGAGGCTCGCCAAAAGCGGCAATGACAAAGCACCAATGACAAATGAAATCCCAATTAACAAATGACCAAATTGGAACTTGGGATTTAACTTGCTCCGAAGTTCTTGCCATAACCGTGAAAAGCTACGCTGATAGGCAAAACAGGTTACCAAAAAACGAGTAGAATTACTTGTAACTCTTGATGCACATTTTTTAAGCACGAAGTTGTGCTAAATTAAGCAAGACACAGGCGTCCTCGCCGCGCCCTTTTGTAGTCAGAATTGACATAACAAAAGAGCGTGGTAATAAGGACGCCTTAATTTTTAATTAAAGGAGTTACATAATGAACGGAGCAGATACTGTATTTGTGCTTCTTTCAGCGGCACTCGTAATGTTAATGACACCGGCCTTGGCATTTTTTTATGGAGGTATAGTACGTAAAAAGAACATATTGAGCCTTTTGATGCAGTGTTTTATAATTTTTTGCCTTATAAGCATACAATGGATAGTTTTCGGTTACAGCCTTTCTTTTGCCCCGTCCAGCGGTTTCTGGGGAGGGCTGAAGTGGCTTGGTTTGATAGGTGTTGGTGTTAAGCCCTGCGCGGATTATGCCGGCACAATACCTCACCAGGCATTCATGATATTCCAGTCTATGTTCGCTGTTATTACACCCGCTCTTATTATAGGGGCCTTTGCCGAGAGGATAAAATTCTCCGCGTTTTTGTTTTTTACACTGCTCTGGGCAACTTTTGTATATGACCCTCTCTGCCACTGGGTATGGGGTACCGGCGGATGGTTAAAAGAATTAGGAGTTCTTGATTTTGCCGGAGGCATAGTCGTTCATACAACCGCCGGTGTCGCGGCACTGGCGGCAGCCATACTCATGGGAAAGAGAAAACGGATAGATTCTTATGTGCCTGCACCGCACAACCTTCCTTTCGTTGTGCTGGGAGCGGGGCTTCTCTGGTTCGGCTGGTTCGGATTTAACGCAGGAAGCGCTTTGGCCGTAAACGGCATTGCCGTAAACGCATTCATAACTACGAATACCGCGGCTGCCGCGGCAGGCTTAAGTTGGGCGCTTCTTGAGTGGATACGCAACGGTAAACCGACGGTATTCGGTATTGTGACAGGCTCCGTAGCGGGTCTGGCCACTATAACGCCGGCGTCGGGTTTCGTAAGCCCACTTTCGGCAATAGTTATAGGCATACTGGCAAGCGTACTGTGTTTTATAGCAGTAGCTCTCATCAAGCCCAGATTTGGTTACGATGATTCCCTGGACGTTTTTGGGGTGCACGCCGTAGGCGGCATGCTGGGAACTCTGGCTACGGGACTCTTCGCCTCAAAACTTATCAATGCAGCCGGAGCTGACGGCCTTTTTTTCGGCAACCCAAAACAATTTCTTATACAACTAATAGGCGTAGCGGTTGCCGCGCTTTATGCATTTTTGGTAACAGTCATTATTTATAAGCTTGTAGATATATTTGTGGGTATGCGTGTAAGTGAAAAAGATGAATTTATAGGGCTGGATTTGAGCCAGCACCGCGAGCGCGCGTATACAGTGATAGAATAGCCATATTTTAACGAGGTAAAAAAATGAAACTCATAGTTGCAATAATACAGCCACACAGGCTGGAAGAAGTAAAGACAGAGCTTTACAAGGCCGACGTCAATCTCATAACCGTAAGCGAAGTTCTGGGGCACGGGAGGCAAAAAGGCGTTACCGAAGTATATCGCGGTGCCAAAGAAACAGGGAACCTGATAAGAAAAATACGTCTTGAAATAGCGGTAAATGAGAATTTTGTGGAGCCTACCATAAAAGCCATAGTAAAGGGCGCAAAGACGGGTGAAACCGGTGACGGTAAGATATTTGTTGTAGATTTAAAAGAATGTGTGCGCATTCGCACCGAAGAGCGCGGTGGAGTAGCCATAGGGTGAAGAAAAAAAGGAGGGAAAATGGCCAAAGGAAAAAAAGTGTCTAAATCAAAAGTAATAGGGTTTCGCTGGGACGGAAGCGTCGGCGAGGACGAAATAAAGAAGGTAAGCGATATAATAAAAAACAATAATATTCAGATAGTCGATCTGAAATTCAACGACCTTCCGGGCTTATGGCAGCATTTCTCAATCCCTGTTTCGGAACTTACAAATATAGACGACCCCATTAAAAGCATATGGGCTGAAGGTATAGGGTTTGACGGTTCCTCCATAAGAGGGTTTCAAAAGATCCAGGAATCCGATATGCTTCTTATGCTGGACCCGTCTACGGCGGTAGTGGATCCGGTATGCGAGATCCCGACATTAAGCATACTATGTGATATATACGACCCGTTAACAAAGAAACCTTATACCCGTGACCCGCGGTATGTCGCAAAAAAAGCCTCCGAATACATGAAAAAAACTGGGATTGCGGATAAAAGTTACTGGGGCCCGGAGATGGAATTTTTCATTTTTAACGACGTACGGTTTGACCAGACCGAAAATTCCGGTTATTACTTTGTGGATTCCGTAGAGGGTGAGTGGAACTCCGGAAGGGACGAAAAACCTAACCTCGGGTATAAACCAAGGTACAAAGAAGGATATTTTCCCGTGCCGCCGCACGATTCCCTGCAGGATCTGCGTAGCAGGATAATACTTGCCATGATGAAAGCGGGCATTCCCATAGAAGTTCATCATCACGAGGTTGCCACGGCCGGTCAGTGCGAAATTGACATGAAATTCGGCACGCTTGTACAGATGGCGGACAGGTGCCTTATGTATAAGTATATAGTAAAAAACATATCGAAAAAGAATAATATGGTAGCGACTTTTATGCCTAAACCACTTTTTGGAGATAACGGTTCAGGTATGCATACGCACCAGTCTCTGTGGAAAGACGGAAAAAATATTTTCTTCGATCCCAAGGGATATGGCCTGATAAGCCAGACAGCGAAGTATTACATAGGAGGGCTCTTAAAACACGCGCCTGCTATCCTAGCTTTTTGCGCCCCTACGACAAATTCATATAAAAGGCTTGTCCCGGGGTATGAAGCGCCCGTAAACCTGGCGTATTCCGCCAGAAACAGAAGTGCCGCTGTGAGAATACCGGTTTATTCGGATAATCCCAAATCAAAGCGCCTGGAATTCAGGCCGCCCGATAACACAGCCAATCCATATCTGGCGTTTGCTGCTATGCTTATGGCGGGTATTGACGGCATACAGAATAAAATGGAACCAGGCGAGCCGTTGGATAAGAATATATATGAGCTTTCCAAAGAAGAAGCCGCAAAGGTGCCTACGGTACCGGGCTCGCTCGAAAAAGCTATAGAAGCGCTTGAGAAGGACCACGAGTTCCTGCTCAAGGGAGGCGTATTCACAAAAGACGTAGTGGAAACGTGGATAGAATACAAGAGGGAAAAAGAAATAGACGCCGTGAGGCTAAGGCCCCACCCCTACGAGTACCATCTTTATTTTGATATCTAAAGCTTCGTTATATATCCTGTGAACCTTTGGCTTTGGCAAAGGTTCACAGGATGTATGCAATGATAATATTTAGAGGCTTTACTTTAATGATATTGATGATAAAACATGTGGCGAATGAGGGGCCGGGATTAATAGCAAAGTTCTTTGAAAATAGCCCATATAGGGTTAAAACTATAGAGCTCTATAACGGTGACAAGCTGCCTGAGAGTGTAGCAGGCATAGAAGCGATTATAGTTCTTGGCGGCCCGATGAACGTGTATGAAGAAGAGAAACACCCTTTTCTCAAAAGCGAGATGCACTTTTTAAAAGACGCCATTAAAATGCAGATACCTCTACTGGGCATATGCCTTGGCGCGCAGCTTTTAGCCAGAGCCGGAGGCGCCGAAATTAAGAAGGCTCAAGCCAGAGAGTTAGGGTGGTATAAGATAAGCATTACGGAAAAAGCGCGCGAAGATACATTATTCAAAGGACTTAACAGCGAGATAGAGGTTTTTCAGTGGCATGAAGATTCATTTAGCGTACCCAAAGACGGGACTCTTCTTGCCAGCTCAAAGGTTTGTAACCAGGCTTTCCGCATAGGGAATTTATACGGCCTGCAATTCCATTTTGAGGTAATCCCCGAAATGGTAGAGAACTGGATAGATAGTTACGACGGAGACATCAGTCGGATAGATAAAAAAACGATGGCGACATACGCGCATAGGAACAAAAGCGAATTCGAAAAAAACGCTTTCAGAATTCTTTCTAACTTCCGATGTTTACTGGATCAGAAGGCCGCATAAAATTTTAGTTATGAATGCCTAAAAAATAGGCATAAATTGCTGAATACAAAAACGTGGAGTTGTATAAATGCAAAACACACAGGACAATTACGAAGAAGAAAGAATGCGCGAGGCCATAAGAATGTTTGAGGAAAAATTTATAAGAGCAAAGACAAAAGAGCTTTACCGTGTTACACTGGAGGCAATAGAGAGGCCTCTTATAGAACTTGCCCTGGAGAGGACTTTCGGCAACAAGTTAAAGGCGGCCAGAATACTCGGGATAAACAGAAATACGCTGCATGCAAAGATAAAAAAGTTGAAGATAGATACAGGGAAATATAAGGACTAAAGTCACGATATGAAAACATTTCAGGGTCTGCCAGAAAAACAGGGACTGTATGACCCCGCATTCGAGAAAGACTCCTGCGGCGTGGGTTTTGTGTGCAATATCGACGGCAAAAAAACGCACGAAATTATTAAAGGGTCATTGAAAGTCCTTAACCGGCTTTCGCACAGGGGAGCGGTGGGGTCTGACCCAAAAACGGGAGACGGCGCAGGTATTCTTATACAGATACCCCATGCCTTTTTAGCGAATGTTTGCCAGCGTGAGGGCATAAGCCTGCCGCAGGCAGGCTGGTACGGTACCGGGCTTATTTTTCTGCCACAGGATAAGAGAGAAAGGATTTACTGCGAGAATGTTTTAAGGAAATCCGCCGAAAAAGAAGGCGGTATTTTTCTCGGTTGGCGCGATGTCCCCGTGGATAATTCGGACATAGGCAAATCCGCCAGAAGCACAGAACCCGTAATAAAACATATTTTTGTAGGCAGGGATAAGAGCGTAAAGACGGCGCTCGATTTCGAAAGGCAGCTTTACACTATAAGAAAAAGCGCGGAAAATATTATAAGGAATTCCAAGCTTAAACAAAAAACATTTTTTTATATAACTAACATTTCTTCCCGTACGCTGTCTTACAAAGGCCTCTTGATGCCGCATCAGCTGGGGGATTTCTTTGTCGATTTAAAGAACAAAGACATAAAAAGCGCACTTTCGCTGGTGCATTCGCGTTACAGCACCAACACCTTTCCTACATGGGACCTTGCGCAGCCTTTCAGGTTCTTGGCCCATAACGGGGAAATCAATACATTGAGGGGCAATATAAACTGGATGACCGCCAGGGAAAGCCTTTTAAGAAACGATTTTTTCGGCAGGAACATTGAAAAGATAAAGCCCGTTATAGTACCGGGCGGCAGCGATTCGGCGGCAATTGACAATATTTTTGAACTCCTGGCGTTAACCGGCAGGTCCCTGCCGCATGCTATAGCCATGCTTATTCCGGCCGCATGGGGAAAGAAATCGCTTATAGACAGGAAGCTGAAGGATTTTTACAAATATCATGCCTGTTTCATGGAACCGTGGGACGGCCCGGCAGCCATAGCTTTTACCGACGGCATTAATATCGGCGCGGTACTGGACAGAAACGGCCTACGTCCGGCCAGATACCTCGTGACGAAAGACGGCCTTGTGGTAATGTCATCGGAAGTGGGTGTGCTCGATATACGGCCGGAAAACATATCTTTTTCAGGCAGGCTTGAGCCGGGCAAGGTATTTTTTATCGATACCGAGAAAAAAAGGATCCTTGAGGATGAGAATATTAAGGAGGATCTGGCTAATAATCTGCCGTACGGAAGATGGATTAAAAAATATACCGTTCAGCTGGATTCGCTTAGGGGGGCAAAGAACACCCGCAAAAAGAGAGACATACAAGGTTACATGAAAGCCTTCGGTTATACGCGGGAAGACATTAAGTTCATAATGCAACCTATGGCGGAGACTGGCGCGGAGCCCGTAGGTTCAATGGGCAACGATACTCCACATGCGATTCTTTCGAAGAAACCCCAGGTCATGTATAATTACTTTAAGCAATTGTTCGCGCAGGTTACCAATCCGGCCATAGACCCCATAAGAGAAGAGCTTGTAATGAGTTTAAGGACTTTCGTGGGGTTTCAGAGAAACATACTGGAGGATACGCCCCTTCACTGCCGCAAGCTGGATGTGAGAGACCCGATTCTGACCGACGGTGACCTCGAAAAAATACAGAAAATAAATGCGAAAGGGTTCAAGACAAAAACACTTCATATACTCTTTGACGCCGGAGATAAAAGAGGTTTCCGGAGCATGCTTGACGAAATATGCAGGAAATCCGAAAATGCCATAAAAAAAGGATATACCTTTCTTATACTAAGCGACAGGGGCGTTGACAAAAAGAAGGCGGCACTTCCGGCGCTTTTAGCCGTCGGGGCCGTACATCACTACCTTGTCAAAAAGTCGCTCAGGACGAGAATCGGGATAATTCTGGAAAGCGCGGAGCCGAGAGAAGTGCACCACTTAGCTTTGCTCTTTGGTTATGGCGCGGACCTCGTAAACCCGTATCTAGCCTATGAAATTATGGCTTACCTGCATGATAAAAAAGAACTGAAAATAGGCGTGAAAAAAGCCGTCGAAAATTACAGGCACGCTTTATACAAAGGAATGCTTAAAATTCTTTCAAAAATGGGTATCTCCACGTTGCGTAGTTATAAGGGGGCCCAGGTGTTTGAGGCCCTGGGCCTTGGCGAAGAGGTCATAAAAAAATGCTTCGCCGGTACGGTTTCACGCATAGAAGGCGCCGGCTTTGACGTGATAAAAGAGGAAACCCTTGCGAGGCACAGGGAGGCGTTCGCGGAAACAGCAAGAGACATGCTGGATACCGGCGGCATATATCAGTGGAAGAAGGACGGAGAATTTCATCTCTGGAACCCGGAGTCAATCGCGCTTTTACAATATGCCACTCGAACCGGCGATTACGGCAAATACCTGGAATTTGCCGACAGAATAAATAATCAATCGGGCAATCCCACTACGCTAAGGAGCCTTTTTAGGTTCAAAAAACGAAAGCCAATACCCGTAGAAGAAGTGGAACCGGTGAAGTCTATCGCAAAACGCTTTGCGACCGGCGCGATGAGTTTTGGCTCCATATCGGGCCCGGCCCATGAAACACTCGCCATAGCCATGAATAAACTGGGAGCCAGGTCCAATACGGGAGAAGGCGGCGAAGACCCTGCGAGATTTGCGCCCCTTCCGAACGGCGATTCAAAAAGGAGCGCTATTAAACAGGTAGCTTCGGGGAGATTCGGCGTGACGATTAATTATCTGGTAAATGCCGATGAGCTTCAGATAAAAATAGCCCAGGGCGCGAAACCCGGCGAAGGCGGCCAGCTTCCCGGCCATAAAGTAAGCGAAATAATAGCGAAGACGCGTTATACGACACCGGGCGTTACTCTTATATCCCCTCCGCCGCATCACGATATATATTCAATAGAGGATTTGGCGCAGCTTATTTTCGACCTTAAAAACGCAAATCCGAGAGCGCGGATAAGTGTGAAACTTGTTTCCGAAATAGGAGTAGGCACTATAGCCGCGGGAGTGGCCAAGGGCCACGCTGACATGATACTTATATCCGGCGGCGACGGCGGTACCGGCGCTTCCCCATTAAGTTCCATAAGGCATGCCGGGCTTCCGTGGGAATTGGGACTTTCAGAGACGCACCAGACGCTTGTATTGAACGACCTGAGGTCGCGCGTAAGGTTGCAGACAGACGGTCAGATGCGCACGGGAAGGGACGTGGCGATTGCCGCGATTTTAGGCGCGGAAGAATACGGATTCTCAACGGCTGCCCTTATCGTAATGGGATGCGTTATGTTAAGGCATTGCCATTTGAATAACTGCTCTCTCGGAGTGGCGACGCAGGATCAAATGCTTGAAAAAAGATTCCGCGGAAAGGCAGAACACGTGGTAAATTACTTCTGTTTTGTAGCCGAGGAACTGCGGGGGATCATGGCGAATCTCGGCGTGCGCAATATGGATGAACTTATAGGAAATACGGACCTTTTGGAACTCGACGACACCGTTATACCTCCCAAGGCGAAAGGCGTAGACTATTCCAGGATATTATATAAGCCGGCTGTTAAAAAGGATACCGGCGTTTTTTGTCAGATTTCGCAGAACCACGGCCTGGAAGGCGCGCTTGACGGGAAGCTACTCAAAATAACGCAAAAGGCCCTCGCGGACCGGGAACCCGTAGTTGCCGAAGTCGCTATTAATAACACAAACAGGACCGTGGGCACTATTCTTAGCGGCGAAATCGCCTCCCGTTATGGCGAAAAAGGTTTGCCGGATGATACGATACACATAAAATTCAAAGGTGTGGCCGGGCAGAGTTTCGGGGCATGGCTTGCCAGGGGCGTTACTTTTGAATTGGAAGGCATGGCAAATGATTACGTCGGGAAAGGAATATCCGGAGGGAAAATAATAATAAGGCCGTCAGAAAAAGCATCATACACACCCGAGGAAAATATTATAATAGGGAATACCACATTTTACGGCGCTATCGAGGGCGAGGCCTACATACGGGGCGTGGCCGGCGAGAGATTCTGCATAAGAAATTCGGGACTTTTTGCCGTAACGGAGGGTACCGGCGATCACGGTTGCGAATACATGACAGGCGGGAGGGTGGTTATACTGGGGAAAACCGGCAAGAATTTCGCCGCGGGCATGTCAGGCGGTATAGCATACGTTTATGACCCGGATAGGACATTTAAGAAAAAATGCAACATGGATATGGTTATGCTGGAAAAATTATCGGATAACGATAAAGAAGTTGTTAGGTCGCTAATTCACAATCACCATAAATACACCAGAAGCGCGGTCGCGGAAAGAATATTGATGAATTTCGTCTCCGAAGAGAAAAAATTCGTCAAGGTTATGCCGTTGGAATACAAGCGCGTCCTTGAAGGCGTTAAACTTGAGAAAAAACTGGGTTTGTCAGAGGTTTCGGATGGGTAACTACGAAAATTTGGGATTTGTCGATAGAAAGGTTAAATAAAGATGGGTGATCCAAGAGGTTTCCTTAAAGTAAAAAAGATCGCCGCGAATTACAGGCCCGTGTGCGAGCGCATAAAGGACTACATGGATGTTTTCCTCATGCGGGATGAAAATGTATCGCGTGACCAGGCGTCGCGTTGCATGGATTGCGGCACGGCTTTCTGTAACTGGGGATGCCCTCTTGGTAATTATATCCCCGAATGGAACGATTTCATGTTTAAAGGCAACTGGAAAAAAGCGTGGCGCCTTTTGGACGCCACAAACAGCATGCCGGAGATAACCGGGAGAATTTGTCCCGCCCTATGCGAATACTCCTGTGTTTTGGGCATAAACGATGACCCTGTGACGATAAGGGAAAACGAGCTTGCGATAACGGAATACGCTTTTAAGAAAGGATGGGTAAAACCGGCGCCCCCTAAAAAAAGGACCGGTAAAGGCGTAGCTGTCATAGGTTCGGGGCCTGCCGGGCTTTCATGCGCGGCGGAGCTCAACAGAAAAGGCCATTCGGTAACGGTCTTCGAGCGGGACGGCAAAATCGGAGGTATATTGCGTTATGGAATACCCGATTTCAAGCTGGAAAAAAATATTCTAGACAGACGTATCGCCGTATGGAAAAAAGAGGGAATCAGATTCGTTACGGGCGCTAATATCGGAGGCGGCTATAAATTCGCGAAAGAACGTTTCGATGCAGTATGCGTTGCGAGCGGGTCGAGAGTCCCCAGAGACCTCGCGATAGAGGGAAGAGAGCTTAAAGGTATTCATTTCGCCATGGAATATCTTACACAGGCGAACAGGTTAATCAGCGGTGAAAAAATCAAGGACGATTTAATAAATGCCGGTAACAAAAAAGTTATAGTGATAGGAGGGGGCGATACCGGCGCTGATTGTGTGGGGCTTGCGCACAGACAGGGCGCTTCATGCGTAGTTCAGATAGAGCTTTTACCTAAACCTCCCGAATGCCGCGCGGAAAACGACCCCTGGCCAAAGTACCCCATGCTTTTAAAGACTTCGACGAGCCACCAGGAGGGCGGCCAGAGGGAGTGGCAGATTCTTACCAGGAAATTTATCGGGGAAAACGGCGCGGTTAAAAAAATATCGTGCGTCAAAGTCGCGTTTGAAAAAAATGCCGCAACGGCGTGCCCCGTTATGACGGAAGTGCCGGGGAGCGCTTTTGAGATAGAATCCGACCTCGTCATTCTGGCCATAGGATTTTTACATACCGAAAAGACGGGTTTTCTCAAAGAATTGAAAGCTAAATTTGATAAACGCGGCAATATTTTAACAGGCCCCGGTTACGAGACTTCAGCAAAAGGCGTATTTGCCGCAGGCGACGCGCGAAGAGGCCAATCGCTTATAGTCTGGACCCTCTGGGAAGGCCGTGAGGCCGCACGTAACATAGACGATTATCTTAAGTCTTAATCGTAATATAATAGCGATATGATTTTCCACTTGACTGAAAGAGGCAAATATCGGATAATCACACAGATAGCGACACGACGAAGTGTTTAATCATAAAACGGGAACAAAGACGTTCTGTCTGGGGATAGGACGTCTTTTCTTTTTAGGTGTTTTATGTCGGAAAAAGCTATATTAGCCCTGGAAGACGGGAGAATTTTTGAAGGGTTTTCAATCGGTGCGACCGGAGAGGTTTTCGGGGAAGTCGTATTTAATACCAGCATGACCGGTTACCAGGAAATCTTGACCGATCCTTCCTACAAAGGCCAGATTGTCGCGATGACATATCCCTTGATCGGTAACTACGGCGTAAATTCCGAAGACGCTGAATCGCGGAAAATATTTCTGGAGGGATTTGTCGTACGGGAGTTAAGCAGGATATCCTCTAATTGGCGTTCGGAAAAAATACTGGGCCGATATCTCAAGGAAAATAAGATCGTAGGCATAGAAGGCATAGACACAAGGGCCCTTACGAAGCATATAAGATTACGTGGCGCGATGAAGGCGGTCATTTCCACCTGTGATGCTGACGAGAAAAGGCTTATCAGGAAAGCCAGGGCTTCAGCCGGACTTTCGGGCGTAGACCTTGTCAGTAGCGTTATCTGCGACTCTATTTATGAGTGGAACAAAAAGGGTAAATTCAACGTGGTGGTAATCGATACCGGGCTTAAACATAACATACTCCGCGAACTTGTCAAACGCGACTGCAAAATTACCGTAGTCCCTGGCAATATCGGGGCTGGACGGATACTTGAGATGAAACCTGACGGGGTCATGTTTCCGAACGGGCCGGGCGACCCGGCGGCTGTGCCGTATGTGGCGGGTACCTTAAAAAAACTTTTAGGTAAAATGCCGGTTTTCGGCATATGCCTCGGCCATCAAATGCTCGGGTTGGCTTTAGGAGGGAAAACCTATAAGCTTAAATTCGGTCACCACGGCGCGAACCATCCGGTTAAAGATCTTAAGACAGGAAAAATATCGATAACGGTACAGAATCACGGTTTTTGCGTTGACCCTAAGACGCTGGACAGAAAAAAAATAGAAATAACCCATATAAACTTAAACGATAATACGCTTGAGGGTATGAGGCACAGGAAATTTCCGGCTTTCTCGGTCCAATTTCACCCTGAAGCCTCAGCCGGGCCTAACGACGCCAAGTATTTGTTCGAAGAGTTTATTAAGTTAATGAAAAATTCAAAATGAAAAACTAAAAATCATAGTTCAAAACTCAAAATTGTTGTATATTTAGTTTTAAATTTTGAATTATGACTTTGCATTTTAAGTTTTTAGCTTTTAATTTAAACCATGCCTAAAAGAAAAGACATAAAGAAAATACTGATAATAGGCTCCGGCCCTATAGTAATAGGGCAAGCCTGTGAATTCGACTATTCAGGAACGCAGGCCTGCAAGGCCCTTAAAGAAGAAGGTTTTAAGGTAGTTCTGGTAAATTCGAATCCAGCCACCATTATGACCGACCCCGAAACAGCCGACGCCACTTATATAGAACCGGTTACCCCCGAGGTGCTTGAGAAAATAATAATTAAGGAAAGGCCCGACGCGCTTTTACCCACGCTCGGCGGACAGACAGGGCTCAATACGGCAATGAAAGCGGCGGAATACGGCATACTTAAGAAGTATAAAGTGAAAATGATAGGTGCCGACTGCAATGTTATAAAAAAAGCCGAAGATAGAAAATATTTTAAAAAGGCCATGCAAAAAATAGGGCTCGACCTTCCAAAAAGCGGGCTCGCGTATAATATGAAAGAAGCAAGAGACGCTTTGAGAAAAATAGGACTTCCCGTCATAATAAGGCCGAGCTTTACCCTGGGAGGCACAGGAGGCGGTATAGCTACCACCAGGGAGGAATTCGAGCGGATAGCCGACCTCGGCCTAAAAAGCAGCATGATAAACGAGATACTGATAGAGGAAT
The DNA here is from genome assembly GCA_016927795.1 of Candidatus Omnitrophota bacterium. GTDB lineage: Bacteria > Omnitrophota > Gorgyraeia > JABMRN01 > RBG-13-46-9 > JAFGLX01. The sequence goes on along the minus strand of JAFGLX010000112.1, from coordinate 2,603 downwards.
CCGTTATCGGATGGAAGGAATACGAGCTTGAAGTCATGAGGGACATTAAAGATAATGTCGTAATAGTATGCTCCATAGAAAATTTTGATCCTATGGGAATCCACACCGGCGATTCTATAACAGTCGCGCCGGCGCAGACGCTTACCGACAGGGAGTACCAGAGGATGAGGGACGCTGCAATAGACATTATAAGGGAAATAGGAGTGGAAACGGGCGGTTCCAATATACAGTTTGCCATACACCCCGGGACCGGCAGGATGGTGGCCATTGAAATGAATCCCAGGGTATCAAGAAGCTCGGCCCTGGCGAGCAAAGCAACGGGTTTTCCCATAGCCAAATTTGCCGCCAAACTCGCGGTAGGTTATACGCTTGACGAGATAAGGAACGATATAACAAAGGAAACGCCGGCGTCATTCGAACCGACCATAGACTACTGCGTAGTTAAGATTCCCCGGTTTACATTTGAGAAATTTCCCGAGGCAAAGGATATACTGGGCGTATCCATGAAATCCGTAGGCGAAACGATGGCTATAGGCAGGACATTCAAAGAAGCGTTACAGAAAGGATTGCGCGGGCTGGAGATCGGGCATTCAGGGCTTGATAACAGGAAGGATTACAAGCAGATACCGAACAGCAAGCTTATCCAAAGACTGAGAGAGCCAAACGCGTCCAGGATATTTTACATAAAATATGCCCTGCAGAAAGGGATGTCGGCAGAGGAAATATTCAATCTTACCAAAATCGACCCCTGGTTTATCGACAACATAAAACAGATTGTAGAGCTTGAGCATGAAATAGCAACTTCAAAAAAGCCGGTGACGAAAGAACTCCTGCGTAAAGCAAAACAGTACGGATTCAGCGACAGACAACTTGCCCGGCTGCTTGGCTCCGATGAGTTGTCGATAAGGAAATTAAGAAAAAAACAGGGCATAGAAGCCACCTTTAAACTGGTTGATACATGCGCGGCGGAATTCGAAGCCTATACACCGTATTATTACTCAACATATGAGGAAGAAGATGAGGCGCGGGTATCAAAAAGGAAAAAAATCATGATACTCGGAGGAGGGCCGAACAGGATAGGCCAGGGCATAGAATTCGATTATTGCTGCTGTCACGCGTCTTTCGCCCTCAAAGAATTAGGATATGAGACAATAATGGTTAATTCCAATCCGGAGACCGTTTCAACGGATTACGATACCTCGGATAAGCTGTATTTTGAGCCGCTTACTTTCGAGGATGTGATGAACATAGTTGATAAGGAGAAACCGAACGGTGTAATAGTGCAATTCGGCGGACAAACACCCCTTAATCTGGCCAGGGCGCTGGAAAGAGCAGGTGTCCCCATTATAGGGACTAGCGTTGATTCCATAGACAGGGCCGAAGACAGGGATAAATTTGCGAAATTGATAAGAAAACTGAAGCTTAACCAGCCCCCCAACGGGTCTGCCGTTTCCGAAAAGAAAGCGAAAGAAATTGCCAGAAGAATCGGTTACCCGGTTCTTGTAAGGCCGTCGTACGTTTTGGGCGGAAGGGCCATGAAGATAGTGTATGACGATAATTCGCTTGGCGAATTTATTAAAGACGCCAAAGATACCTCGGAAGAAAAGCCTATACTTGTAGACAAATTCCTGGAAGGCGCTGTCGAGGTTGATGTAGACGCTATCTCCGACGGGAAAAATGTCACGATAGGCGGAATTATGGAGCATATAGAGGAAGCCGGAGTTCATTCCGGGGACTCCGCGTGCGTCCTGCCGCCGCACACGCTGGACGAAGCGGTTATAGCTACAATAAAAAAATATACTTATGCCTTGGCAAAAGAACTCAAGGTAAAAGGGCTTCTCAACATACAATTCGCCGTCAAGGAGGAAAAAGTTTACGTTCTCGAGGTAAACCCGAGGGCGTCCAGGACCATACCTTTTGTAAGCAAGGCCATAGGTTTTCCCCTGGCTAAAATCGCCGCTAAAGTAATGACCGGCAAAACGCTCGCAGAAATAGGGTTTACCGATGAAAAAATCCCCAGGCACATTTCCGTCAAAGAATCCGTTTTCCCTTTTTCGCGTTTTTCCGGGGTCGACATAATACTTGGCCCTGAGATGAAGTCCACAGGCGAGGTGATGGGTATAGATGCGACATTCGGCGTGGCCTTTTACAAGTCGCAGATGGCGGCGCAAAGTACCCTTCCCGAAAAAGGAGGGGTTTTTATAAGCGTAAGAAACTACGATAAAAGGAACATAGTTTTTATCGCGAAAAAACTTCATGACATGGGGTTTAAAATCATCGCCACAAAAGGTACAGCCAAGGTGTTAAATTCCAATAACATTAAGAGTTCGGTAGTCGGAAAAATCGGCGAGGGAGAAACCTTTATTTTAGACCTTATACGAAAAAGAAAAATTCGATTAATCATAAATACGCCTTCCGGCCAGAGAGGGCAATCGGATATGAAACCGATAAGGAATGCCGCGGTAATGCAGGGCATCCCTTGCATTACCACGATCCAGGGCGCCCAGGCCGCCGTTAACGGTATAGAGGTTATGCTCAGGAAGGACTTCGGCGTGAAATCCGTACAGGAATACGCCGCGCGAAGCAAAAAAACAAGATTTCAC
>JAFGLX010000111.1 GCA_016927795.1 Candidatus Omnitrophota bacterium | reverse complement strand
GGTATAAGGGCGTCTCTAAGCGTAAAAGGGGTTTCTTTTATCGCGGGGACATTCTGGTCGGTTATAACCGGGAATCCCAGCCTTATCGCCGCGCACGCGGCCGCTATTTTTATTTCATCGAGCGGACCAAGGGCCATTATAAATGCGGGGACGCGCTCTTTACAATAATTTATGTTTTTTTCGAGCTCACCTTTCTTGTTCCCTCCGTATGAAAGGGAAGCTCTTATGGCGAAATTGGCGGCGTGTATGAACGAACTAACCTCTTTTCCTACCGGCACAACATAAAAATCAAGTCCGAGCTGGACTTTCCGTTTGACAAGCTGTTCCTTCATGCTGTTTCCGTCACCGCCGGATACAAGGAGTGTAAGTATATTTTTCTCCTGTAGTTCTCTTATTATCTTCTCGGCGGTTTTGCCGTCAGGGGCCGCGCCCACGACTACCGCCACACCGCTTATTCTTCCATCAACAAGCTGTATGCCAAGGCTCCTCAAAATCGAATCCGGTATAAACCCCTGCCAGCCTTCCTCGGGCAGCTCGCCGTTAACGTATCTTATCGCCTCTATGATTTCGGCCGCAAATGCGGTAACGACACCCGAATCCATGGCATCATCCAACGGTGAATTCCGCTTTCCGTCCGGAATTTTTTTCATAAGCGTTTTGACCGTGTCCAGTATTTCTTCGGCATCCTTAAGCGATTTAACTTCTTTCCCAAGCGTGGCGTATATCAACGGAAGGAAATAGCCGGTTTCGGGGAATTCCAGCTTGTGGTCTTTGCCTTTTTCCTTGATCGTTTTATCGAGAAGCTTCTCTGCATTATCGACAATAGAGCGTGCGCCTTTTATCGCGGCATTCACAACTGCTTGTGGCATAAGTCAAATCTCCTTTTCTTAAAATTTGCAAACGTATTTACAAAACCTCTTTGTTTAAAACAACCCACGAATAGACGGGTTCTGCGGAGTGACATATATTCTGTAGCATATATTTACGTGATTATATTGAGATATTATCTTATAACACACGCAAAGCTAAGTCAAGCGAAAGTGGGCCATACAAAAAAAATCCCGCATCTGAATCCGATCTAGATGCGGGATAAATAACCGGCTAGTTCCGCCGGGTCGGTGGAACTGGCATATTCCTACAATTAGGCGAAGGTCAGAAATACTCTTGTCATTCTAAGCTCTTCTTCCAATTTTTCAAGGAGACTTACGACTTTACCGAGTAAGCGGTTAATCCTTGTTTTGATTTCATCTTCTGTCTCGTTTTCGTTGTCCGGCCTTCCCAACTCTTTTAAGAAATCATCAACGGAATCAACACAGTCTTTGAACATTTGTCTCACTATACCCTTCAGATACTGGCTGCTGTTATTGTAATAAAGCCGTGCAAAAAGCGCTTTGTTAAGCAAGTCTGCCTGGTAGAGAGTTTTTTGGTTTGCGCGCATTCGGCTGTAATTTACCGGAAGGCTTATGTTTATCACCCTGACGCAGTTGAAAAGCTGCGGGTCCTTTTTTAAAAGTGCGCTTACCGCTTTTCTGCTTCCTTCATCCGTAACAACAATTATTCTTTTAAGACCTTCCCGTTTTCCTGATCTAAGCACCGTCTCTAAACTCCTTCTGTCAGAAATAGTGGAAAATTCTTCAACGTTGAAATAGCTTCCGTTTCCGCTACATCGTGTTTTCATCTGCCTTATGATGCGCCTCGTATTGCCGGTCAGTTTCGTGCCCTCCTGCGAAAGTATAACCTCGATATCGGTTTTATGAAGAAGGTTCACGGCCTCAAACATGCCCTGCCATTCATCCGAGGTAAACTTAACTTCCTGCGCTTTTGCCCATGCCAGGTCTTCCGTGCCGGGTCCGTCGTTACCCGCAAGCTGTAAAATCCATTTGGAATATTCCTCGATAAGAGAGCTTGTCTCCGGTTCGGCCGTTATAGTTCCCGTAACAATATCTATATACCTGCCCGGAGTGGGCGATTTGGCCATAACTGTAAATTCGGTTATTTCTCTTTTTGGTTTTAAGGTAATAATGCACTCGTGCGTTTTAACGGTAAAATTCTTCATTGACATAGCTTCCATCTTCCCGGAACATGAATCTATGCAAGCTTTGAGTCCATCGATTATGTCACCTGATGAAAATTTATAAATCTCATTGGAGATTTCGTCAATATCAAAGTTCACTCTCAAATTTTCGTGAGTGAAGCTAATTTTATGCCGTTTTTTAAGAGCGTCTTTCCTTTTGGAAGGTTTTTCTGACGGTATATCGGGCTCTCCTTTTATATCAGCGGGGTTTTTGAATAACCCTTCAAGTTCACCTAGCTCTTGGTCAAGCGAATCGAGTTTTCGCGATAGCCTATCTTCCCCGGGAAGTTTCTTGTTTCTACCTTTCAAAAGAGCCGCATATTCTCCGATTGCGCCTCTCAATCTTTCTAACGCGGACCTGAATCCCGTTATACTCCACAGTCCTTCATTAGCTAAACTTGTCGCTCTGTCTTCAGGACTATCCGGTATTCCCTGTGCTTTTTTTAACGCCTTCTCATATAAGGGTGTTAGCATAGGATTAAAAGTGCGTATAAGGTCTCTTACAATTTGAGGACTAACCCCGGAAGCAATGATCCCTCCTACCGCGCCTTTTGACACTAATTGCTGAATATCTACCTGTGGCCTGGTAGGTTCTGCGGCAGCTCTGCCTTCGCCTTCCGTATTTAGCCCTTCGGCCCCAGGCGCTTGTCTTTTTAAAATATTAAGACCTGGGTCAAATGGCCCTCTCTCCTCAGGGTCAAAGAGTTCCGCAAAACGCTGTCGAAGCCCATCATCGGTAAGAAGCCCTTCCAGCAAGTTTCTGTCCGCTTCGGACGGATCCTCGTCGGAGGGGCTGCCGGTCTTTTTTTCTTTACTTTTCTCATATATGGAAAGCCCATAGTCAACCAAAGCTATGAGGCCGTTTAAGTGCTTGTTGGCATTGTCGGTTTTGTGAGATAGAGCTTTCTTTGCCGTTCTTTTCACATTCGTTAATACATTTCTGCAGCGCGCTCTTTCGTCTTCGTATTTCATCAAGAGGATATGAAAAAGCGCTTTTGCGTAAAAACGCGGCGCGTATTCGCCTCTTGGTTGGTTATCATGAGCATCGGAAATTGCCAAAGTAATAGTATCACGCATATCCTTTCCCCACCTTTTTGAAAGCACGCGGATAAAGCCTTCGGTCTCGTCAAGAAGCTTTTTAAAATACGTAAGTCTAGAATCATCTTTAAAGGCAAGATAATGCGCCTTCGCGCAAATAGCAAAAGCCACAACGGAAATGTCTAATTGTACGGTACGGTCATTTAACAGTTCTTCTATCCGGTCGAACTGTTCTTTGGCCCTGAATCCATAGTTTATCAGCTTAACTCTACCAATTATTTCAACGGAAGGATTTCTCACTATACGAGTGCGTTCGTCCATTTTTCCGTAACATACCTCGTGACAGATTCTTTCTATTAAACGGAGTTTACGCCTACCCTTTCTCGTAAGTTTATAATAGTTCTTCCCGCCTCGTTTATGGACAGTAAGATAACCGTATCCTTTTCTGCCTTTATAATCTACGTCGAGCAGGCCGCTTAAATCTCTATAAATCGTGCTATCAGCAAACGGCGGAAATACATAGCCCGTAGGAACACCTGCCGATATTGCAAGAGAGTGTTGATACTTACGGAATTCTGTCCTGTATATCGCCGGGGTAAGAAGAAAACCTTCTTTCTTCTCTAAATCCATGGATAATTTTCCCGAGCTTATAATAAGCCTCCAGGCGTCTTCGGGGCTCATGCCGGGCTTGCTGCGCCCCCCATGTCGTCCTGTCTTTTGGTCCGTCGACCCTCCCGAGCCACGCTCCTCACCAGCCGCTTCATCTCCACCGGTAGCGCCACTAAGAACTATAGAGCCGGGTTGTTTAGGAGATGTAAGCGCGGCGATTTTTCCTGAAATTCTATTTTTCTCTTCCACCAATCGTTTATAGTCCTCGTCTACAGAAGATGCGGGCTCGCCTTCAGAAAGCGCATGTTCTCTTTGTCTTGTAAGTTCTCTAAGCCTTCTTTCTATATCGCCAAGTTTTACTCGCAATTTTTCTACCCTGCCAGCTGTTTGTTCTCTTCCTACTGTACTCTTTTCGTTCGTCGTTTTTTGCTCTATTCTCTTCTCCCGTGCCTCGCGGCGTCTTCGTAGAGCGGCCATTGTTTGTGCTGCTTCGGCTGATAATCCTCCCCTTCCCGCTTGTGCCATCCGGTAAGAG
>JAFGLX010000110.1 GCA_016927795.1 Candidatus Omnitrophota bacterium | reverse complement strand
TTTGCCCACAGCTTGCACGGGCTCCACGCTTAAAACCGGAATGCCAGCGCCATCTTTCGCCAATGACTGGTTCCGCCGGGACAGAATCCTGCCGACAACAAGATCGTTAAAATAGCTTGCGCCTTCGGTATAATTCGCGCAAGAAGGTGCGAAGAGCGCAACGCCTCTTTTCTTAAAGAATAATTCATTTAACTTTAAGACGGTTGTGACACGGCGCAACGCGTCGCCAAATACCTCGTCTTCAGCGGAACTAACCGCCTGCTCAATATTATCAACGGCTTGCCTCCAATCATCGCGCTTATCTATTTTGTGAAAATGGTCCGCCAATTGCCGCAACTGATTAAAATCCCGCAAACCACTCCTCTCAAATAAAGCCAGCGCGTTCTTTAACTCAAAAATAAATTCCGGGGATAGCAGCTCTTCGTCACTTGGCGTGCTTTCCGGATAATCGGCATCTTGCGAAGGCGATACCCCCGCCCTTACCTTCTGGATTTTTAGGCGCACCCCGCCCTGCCATGTCCTTACCGCGCGAAGCACTATGCTCATGTCGGATTCGTCAACGAAGGGGTTCAGATTAGGAAGTTCCAGCGCTATGGATAAAGCCGGCAACATTATGGTGGTTATCAATGCTATGGGTGAAGCACACGCTCCTAAGCACGGTATTATGAGGCCCATAACACCGTAAGAGGCCCCTATTACGCCAAGAGGCCCTGCCATAGCAACAAAGCCGGGGTGCCTGAAGCCTTCTTCTCTATTTGATACGTATTCGGCCCCTGTTATGGCGCCTAATTCGTTTCGCACTATGTTTATTCTTCCCCTAAATAAATCGCTAATTGCGTGGCCTGCCTCATGCCATATAACATATAACCATGCCAGGGGATTAAGGGCATACGCAACTGCCCTTCCTAAGCGCCCTTGACGGCTTAATGTGTCCATGAAGGAGACGGAGAGGGTGTGCGTAAATGGACCTGTATTTTTCTTTGTCAAAGTATCGATGGACCCTATTCCACCGAGTAGGAAATCCTTGTTTCTCAACATAGCTTGTTTTTTGTCAAATCTTTCTGGTGCGGGTAGCCATCTTGAAGTGGTAAACTGTGTCGCAGGCACGATATCGAAGCCTTGCCTTTTTCCCTCTGGCATACCGTCCCAGTCTTCTTTTATTTTTACGTTTTTCTCCGCATCAATAGCGCCAAGGATACGGTCGCCGCACTTGATTGCGATGCCCTTATTTTTCTGTATTGCCGATACCCATTTCATATAGAGGCCGAACACTATGCTCTCCTCATCAATATCCGTCCCGTCGATTTCCTCGCGCACCATGCGGCCGAGGCGCGTAAACGGGCTTGCTAAGGCAATGGTAAAATCCAGTATGGCACGTATGTGGTCCTCTACGGGATTGTTTTCCTTTCCGGCGAGACGCGAAAAATAGATATTATTATCTTTTTCGCCTTCGATTTCCGGCATTATCGTGATATAGGAATATCCTTTTTCTTTCAAGAGTTTTTCCACGTTTTCCGTGTGGAACCCTCCGGTTACAACTATCAAATTATCTTTTGTTTTTACATGCAAGGCGATGTTCCCCATGAAGGCTGCATCGCGCCTGAAAGCGAGCCGATAGAACTTTTCCATCTCCTCTCGATACAAATCCAGCGCTTTAACGTCATCCGATATATTGGCGCGTATGTTATATTTAAGCGCCTCAATATTTATAAATGAGAGAAAGTTCCCGATTTTCAATGAGTCGCAAATACCGTAGTAATGTTTGTGCTGGTTTGTAGTAAGCGATATATTGAAAAGGTCTTTTAGGAGTTGGAGATTTTGTGAAAGCGCATATAGTTTCTTTTGTGTATCGTTATCGCACAATTTTTCCACAATAGCGTTTTCAAGGCCTTCTATTTCATCGAAGAGAACCCACTCGTCTATGGATTCGTAGAGCTCGATGTAGCTTCTGTATCTTGTAAGATTCGGGCACGTTTCTTCCGCATCTACATCGGTGGAATCGGCTTTTTTAAAAAGATAGGAATAAAATTCGGTCTGCTTGATGTCGTTCTTTTTGAATTGAACAGCCTTCTCGACAAGCGTCTCGACCTCAGCGCTTGAGAGCATTTTAGTCAACCGGTCTATAAGGCGGTTTCTTTCGATATTGGCCAAGTTGAAGTCTATGCTTTTTTCCCCCTCAACCGCTTGCGTGAGCTTGCGCAGGTTTTTATACTTTGCTACATCAAGGCCAAGTCCTTTTGAAATGCTATTTAGATACGGGAGGTATTCCTTAAGCTCCATCTCGTTATCGTTATAGCGCATTCTTTTTTGCTCGAATTCTTTAAGGCCTTCGGGATAAATGTGCCTTTTGAGATTCGAGAGATAATACCCTAAAATATTCAGTATTTTCTCTACATCGTCTTTATGCGCGAGGCTTTCCCTGTAAGCCTTCAGGTTCTCGATGTAAAGTTTCGCATCCTCAAGCCCTTTAAGCGTTATTTTATCCGGATTGTTTATGGCGAAAAATTCCGCTCCGTTTACGCGGCCTTCTTTTACGAAATAGTCGGCGACCTTCTCCCTTAATGGCTTATCCTCTATGGACGTAAACATGGAAAGGTCGTAACTCCCGGCACCGCCTTCAAGCAAGGCCAAATCTACGCCGTATTCCTCATTGAGATAGCTTATTATATTTTTTATGGAATTTTGGCAGGAATAGTTACAGTGCGCATCCTGTATGTGGATTACGGTTTTCCCGCTTGTTCCTCTGTACCTGTTTTTAACGCTCCCGAGATTGGGGGTTATTTCAAACTTGTTTATGTCAAACTCGGCGGCATACTCTCTTTTGCCCCTCTGGGGCAACTTGTAACTATCCCCATACGCCCACGATATACTGTCATTCAAAAGGAGGCACGCAAGCGCTACGGCTATCACCTTGAAAAACAGGCTGTATCTTCTATTTTTTAAAGAAGAACCCGAGCTAAAGCCGGAGACCATGTTGCGGCCAGACAACATCGTTCCGAATCTATTAGCCCGGGTTATTGCGATATTATAAGACGCAAATGGAGCCCCCGCGGCTTTACAGCCGTGGTGCCTAAAAACCCGTCGCCGCTCGCCTCGCTTCGCGTCGGCGCGGTCCGCCTTCAATGTATTCGGCGACATCTCGCCGAAGCACTGCTTGTCCACATTCACCCCCGGTTTTAGAGCCGTGGTTTTTTGCGCGAAGACGGATAAAAAAGACCATATAACGCTGATAACATTAGCCATCAGACTATATGGTCCTTTTCTCTTTTTTATTATATCCTTTGATCTGGCCGTTTGCACCGTATTTTCCTCCTCCATCGGGTGCTTTCTCCGCTGCGCTATCCGCACTGCGGGATTATCTTTGGATTTCTTAAATTGTTTTAGAAACTGCTGAAAATAAAAGGAATCCGTTATGGGAATTCCTTATATATAATCCCCTTATTATATGTACGGAGTATACAATAAATTAGCTAATAAATGGCAATAGGAAGGTCATAGTATTGTAAAAGAAATGCAACGATCAAAAAGGCCGGAAAGGCAGGGGTCAAATCCATCAAAAACCAACTCCAGTCCCGGGTTGGAGCTGGTCAAAGCTGTTAGAAATAGTTTTCGTAGATATCCAGAACCTTGCTTGCCAGTTTTTGGAGGGGATTACCGCGCGCTATAGCTTTTCGGCGCTCCTGGGCCGCATTTTCAATAATGCCTATTGTAGCGGTATGCAAAATCGCATCCTGCGAGCTCATGGCAGAACGCGTTTTACGGACAATGCCCATTCGGGCCGGTAGCCCGAAAATGTTTTCGGCCTCTTCTATGACGCTGTCTAATAAAGCACCGGAGCCCGTTATGACGATAGAGGTAAACGCCTCGCCGGATAACGTTATCTCCGAACATATTGACCGCAGTAATTCCACAAGCCGCTTACCGTCAACGCGTTCTTTATTATCTCGAATGTATGCCGTCCCTTTTTTAAAAACGCGAAAATACCTTAAGGCGCCTTTTCTTAGCACTATAGCCTCTATAAGCACCTCCCCTATGTCCATAAGGAGTACCCCTTTTTCTTTCTCGGCATTGTCTAAAACGCTGCTGGCGGAAGCAGGCCCGGAAAGGCGGATGTCGTCCAGGATAAAACCCGCATGGTCAACGCACTTTTCGATATTATTTATCTTAGACGTTCTGGTAGTGGCTACAAAAACTTCGACTTCCAGTTTAATCCCGTAATGTCCTATGGGGGTTTTGACACCGTAATCCACGCCGTCCACGATGAACCTTTTTACAACCTTGTCTAAAACGGTTCTTCCTTCAGCGAGTTTCACCATGGCGGCAATATCAAGGCACCTCTTCACGTCTCTTTTTGTAACTTCTCTCGGCGTCCTGGAAAGGGCTATCATGCCGCGCGCGGTTTCCATTTGTATATCGGCGCCTCGCGTCGATACGATGACACTTTTTATGTTCCGGGCGGCGCCGTCTTTCAATTTGCTCAAGAGTGAAGCTATTTCCTCGGTGGCCTTGTTTATATCGGTTATGACCCCCGCCGTTATACCGTCTGAATGCGAGTTGCCGAGCGCGAGGAGCGAAACGCCGCCTTTTTTGTCGATAAGCGCCGAGGCGGCGGCTATATTATCAGAGCCCAGATCGATAACCGTAATATTTTTTTTCATAAATTTTTCATGCGCCCGTAAGTGAGTAAAATTTAAAATGCCGTGACCCTATTGCATGCAATCCTCTGCGCGGCTTATTTGGGCTTGAAGTAAATCCTGTCCGCAAAACGCAGGTCTATATATTCTATGTCGTCTTTTTTGAGGTCAGGGTTGGCCAGATTCATCTTTAACCGTTTAAGTTTCGGGTCAAAATCCTCGCTCCCCACCTTCACTTCAATACCGTTATCGAGATAAAAAGAAAGGTTTCTGTAGTCGGTGACATCTATATATGTAACGTTGTAATCCGTCAATATGGAATTCTCTTTCATGGCATCTATAAGCGAAAAAGCGTTTTCCAGCCTTTTGTCATCGATTTTTTCTCCGGGCTTCGGCTTTATCCACATTGATATGCCCCTTATAATCGGCAGGCCCTCGTATTGCACGGTGCTTGAGAGGATCATCCCTGACATGTCAACCGGAAAAAAATCCTGCGCTTTTATAACGGCTACCGGCAGGCGCGGAATTATTTCTATGCGCAGCCTGTCAGGCAGAACCCTTTTAACTATCGCTTCCTTTATAACCGGAAAATCCCTTTTTATAGAGCGTGAGAGCAAAGAAATGTCAATGTCGAAAATATTTCGTCCTTTATATTGGCGCAAAAGTGTTCCGGGCTCAAGGGTCGTGGCGTGTATCCGGTCGGATAATTCCACGCCTTTTAATTTAAAATACGGTGAATTGACGAGCCATAGGTATAAAGCCATAATTACCACCACCGTTATTATAAGCGGCAAAAACTTTTTTGCCGGCATTTTCTCCATTTTGGTTTTTACGGGCTCTGTTTTCTGTTTCTTAGTCTTTTTATTTGTCTTTGCTTTTGCCATCTCCGTTTTCCCCCTTTTCTTTGAAACGCCTCTTGTACGCCATGCCTACCAGCTTAAGGCACAACTTTTCAAAACTGATACCGTTTGCCATAGCGGCCTTCGGCAGCAGGCTGCGCTCGGTCATGCCCGGAATGGTATTAACCTCGAGGACAAAAATATTTCCGCCGGCGTCCATGCGCATGTCCACCCTGGAAAAGTCCCTGCATTTAAGCAGCGTGTGCGCCTTAAGGGCGCCCTGGCGCGCTTTTGCCTCAATACTCTTATCAAGTTCCGCGGGCACTATGTATTTTGTATCGCTCTGCGTATATTTAGCGCCGTAATCATAAACCGCGTCCCTTGCTATTATCTCTATAACCGGTAGTGTCTCATCCCCGATTATGCCCACTGTAAGCTCCCTGCCTTCTATGTACTCCTCGACAAGCGCCCTGTCGTCGTAATTAAGAGCGAGGGGAAGGGCTTCGGAGAGCTTCCCCGGATCTTTAACGACCGTAAGGCCGATACTGGAACCCTCCTTACGGGGTTTAACAACAAAAGGCACGTCAAAGGAACTCAATATTTCCCGAGTTTTTGTTTTGTCCGTAACTACCATATAGCGCGGTACAATAATTCCGTTTGAGGCGAAAATTTCCCTTGAGGCTATTTTATCCAGCGCCAGGCCCGAAGATTCTACTCCGGAACCGGTGTAGGCGATACCGGCGTCTTCCAGTATCTTCTGGATCCCGCCGTCTTCGCCGAACCTGCCGTGCAGGGCTATAAACGCTATGTCTGCCCCTTTTTTGCCGAAGTTCTCCGACAGCCCGGAATCTATTTCAAAAAGCTCTACGTCCTGTCCGCTCCGCGCAAGCGCCCCATATACGGCCCTTCCGCTTTTTATGCTTATTTCGCGCTCGCTGGACGGCCCGCCTGCAAGCACCAAAATCTTTCCGTAATTTTCCATATCTGAAATAAGTCGGCCGGATTAAAATATCGCTATTTCCGGCGCAAGATTAACTTTATATAATTTCCTCACGCGCCTTTTCACGAGAGCGATAAGGCGAAGCACATCTTTGGCTTTAGCGTTGCCGCTATTAATAATAAAATTCGCGTGTTTTTTTGAAATTTCCGCCCCGCCGGCTTTTTTACCTTTGAGCCCGGCGTTTTCAATGTATTCGGCGGCGGCAATGTCCCCTTCAGGGTTTTTAAATACGCATCCGGCACTTGGACACCCGAGTGGCTGTTTTTCGCGTTTTAACCTGATGTAATTTTTTACGCAGCTCTCGATGTCTTTAATGTTACCTCTCTCGAGCCGCATGACGGCTTCCAGTATTATATATCGTCCGAGATTCGAATGTCTATACCCGAATTTTATATTTTTTTGGTTTATGCAGAATATCCTGCCGCTTTTTTTGTCCATAACAGTCACGCGCTTGAGAACGTCCGATACCGAGCCGCAATAGCCGGCGTTCATGAATATCGCGCCGCCCAGCGAGCCGGGTACGCCTGTCATCCCCTCAAGTCCCGTTAAGCCTTTTCTCCGGCACGCGTTAATGAGGCTGCTTAATGCGACGCCAGCGCCCGATATGATTTCCCGGCGGGAAAAACGCATTTTTTTAAAATCGCCGCGGCAAAGATGAATAACTATTCCCCTAAAACCGCTGTCTGCGAACAAAACGTTGCTTCCGCCTCCCAGAACAACCGTTTTTTTTCTTTTTTCCGCAGCGAAACGCAGTATCTCCCGCAAGCTGTCCCAGTCTGCGGGCTCTGTCCATACGGAAGCGGGGCCGCCTATTCGGAAAGTGGTATGCCTCCAGAGCGGTTCGTTAAAAAGGACCCCTCCCTTTATGGAAGGAAACAAACATTTATTTTTCATTTTTAAGCCGCGCGACAAATTCATGCCCGACCTTGCCTATGTCGCCTGCCCCCATTATTAAGACGAGGTCGCCGTCTTTTACGTTCGCGCAAAGATATTCCGGTATCTTTTCCTTTTTTAAAAACGAGACAGGTACTGTTTTTTCTTTTACCATCTCGTCATAAATGCTTTTGGCGTCGGCGCCCTCTATCCTGTCCTCGCTCGCGGAATATACGTCGGTCAGTATAACCTCGTCGGAACCAAGAAACGCGCTGGAAAAGTCTTTATAGAATGACCTTGTCCTCGTGTAACGATGCGGCTGAAAAACCGATATTATCCTGCGCGGCCTGAGTGAATAAGCGGCCGAAATCGTCGCCTTTATTTCCGTAGGGTGGTGGGCGTAATCCTCGACTACCCTCGCGCCCTTTACGTCTCCTATCACCTCAAAACGCCTTTTCACGCTTTTATAGGAGGCAAGGGTATCCATTATGATTTTAATATCAATCCCCAGTTCAATACCGAGTGAAATCACGGCAGCCGCGTTAGCTACGTTGTGAACGCCCGCCATATTCAACGTGAACCGGCCCAGTTTCGTCCCGCGGTTAAAGCAATCAAAGTCAATTTTAAACGGCTTTATGTCAACACCGGATGCGCGCACATCAGCTTCATCGGAAAATCCAAATGTGCGAATCCTCCCTCTGAAACAGGGCGAAAGTTTCCGCAGGTTCGGGTCTTCCGCGCGGTGGAAAAATACACCGTTTTCGGGTTGCGCGCTCAAAAAGCGTCCGACCGCGGCTCGAAGGTCCTCTTCATCACTGTAATGCTCCATGTGTTCTTTTTCAAGATTAGGCATTATAACGTGCGTCACCCTGTTCAGGATAACGAATTTCCCATCGCTTTCGTCAACTTCCGACACAAGAGTACCGCCTGTGCCAAACTTCGCGTTGCTTTCAAAATGAACCGATTCCCCGCCAATAAGGACGGTGGGGTCAAAGCCCGCCTTCTCCGCCAGAAGCGCGGACATGGCTGTTATCGTAGTCTTGCCATGCGTACCGGTTACGCCTATCACCCGGCCATATTCTTCCATAATCATTTTAAGAAGCTCTATCCTGTGTATAATACGTATGTTTTTCTTTTTCGCTTCCAGAATCTCCGGGTTAGAGTCCCGTATCGCAGAGGAATACACGACCAGGTCTTTTTCACCCTCAAACGGCGCACCGTGTCCTATGGATGCCTCAACGCCCTTCTTGCGCAGATTTTTCAGTATCTCGCTTTCCTCCTTATCCGAACCGCTCACTTTATTACCCATGTCGGAAAGAATAGACGCAAGAGCGCTCATGCCTATGCCGCCTATGCCTATCATGTGTATCCGTTTGTCAGTTAACTTCATCGTTTTTAACTACTAATTCGTTAAACCCAAAACTCTAAACACGCTAAACTCTTCCTGCCAATGCTTACGCGTGGCGGGATCCCGCATAATAAAAATATGTACGGGAAAACTCAAAACACAAAACGGGCATTTGTGCATTTGCCTGTCCGGACCGCATTCAGCGGTCATGGTAGGCAGGAGTTTAGGGTTTTAACTATTTCCTCCTTGAGTCGCCTTGCCCCGTCTGTTACGCTTAATTTTTTCGCGTTTCGGGCAAGCTCTCCGCGCCTTGCCGGATTTTCCACCAGCTCGGCAAAAAGGCCGGCAAACTTCTCTGCTGTAATTTCCCTTTCGTTTACGCAAACAGCCGCATTTTTCTCCGCGAAAAACACCGCATTTCTGTGCTGGTTATTTTTTAAATTCGGGTACGGCACTAGTATCATAGGCTTGGCAAAAGCCGCTAACTCAAAAATGGCGGCCGCTCCCGCCCTGCTTATTGCCACGTCGCAGGCGCTGTACGCCTCATTTATGCTCGCGATAAAAGCAAAAACCCTGGCTTTCATCCCGCGTTCGCGATAAAAGTCATCATATTTCCGACAATCCGCCGCGCCCGTAATGTGCAGGAGCTGAATTTTTTGTTTTATTCTGTCCGGCAAACCCGCGATCGCGTCCGCGATCAAACGGTTGAGAGAGCTGGCGCCCTGGCTCCCGCCCATTATAAGAATCGTGAGCTTTTCCCGGCTGAAAGCGAATTTTTGCAAGGCCTCTTCGCGGCACTCCACTAAGCTTTCCATGCGCAGGGGGTTACCCGTAAAAACCACGTTTTTGTTCCGTAAATACCCCGCCGTTTCCTGAAAGCTCACGGCCACCGCATCAACAATCCGGTCAAGAAGCTTATTCGTCCTGCCGGGCACCATGT
Organism: Candidatus Omnitrophota bacterium; assembly: GCA_016927795.1. GTDB lineage: Bacteria > Omnitrophota > Gorgyraeia > JABMRN01 > RBG-13-46-9 > JAFGLX01. The sequence goes on along the minus strand of JAFGLX010000110.1, from coordinate 4,381 downwards.
TTTGTTCGTGTATAACAGTTTTTATGCCCATACGGGCGGCTAAAAGAGTGATGGCGCCGGAAGTATACCCGCCAAAACCCACAACGATGTCCGGTTTGGTCTTTAAAAGTATATATACGGCCCGAATGCTGTCAAGAAGAAGTTTAAGCAAAAACACGATGCTTCTAGGCCCGGGCGCGTACGGCATCGGGTTTGCGGAGAGAAATATCTTTCTACATGGTTCGTTTTTCAGCAACTCATTGTCGAGGCGCCGCCTGCTCGCGACAAAAATTATCTCGGTATTGTCCTTTTTTACTTCCCGCGCGAGCGCGACCGCCGGAAATATATGCCCGCCGCTCCCGCCGGAAGCTATAAGTACCTTCATAATACTCCAGTCAAATCCGAAATCCGAAATACGAAACAAATTCTAATATCGAAATTCTAAATACACGGGTTCCGTATTTTGAAAATTATAATTTCGTATTTGTTTCGTATTTCGCTATTCGGATTTCGTATTTATTCCTTCATCGCATTCAGCATAAGTCCGATGGCGGTCATGTGAAAGATGAGCGACGAGCCGCCGTAGCTTATGAAGGGTAACGGCAGGCCTTTAGTCGGAAATGCCCCTATGCTTACCCCTATATTTACAAGAGCCTCGAACGCTATCATGCACGTCACGCCGAATATTATTATCCTGTTAAACGGGCGATGCTCTCTAAGAAACGCCCTCATACCCTGCCAAAAAAGCATGCCAAATAATACTACCACAAAAGCGGCTCCTATAAAACCCAGCTCCTCCCCTATTATCGAGAATATAAAGTCGGTGTGCGAAGCCGGCAGGTAAAAAAGTTTCTGCTTTGACTGGCCGAGCCCCACCCCGAAAAGCCCGCCGGAGCCAAGGGCGAGAAACGACTGTATGATCTGAAAGCCGGAGCCTTCCCTGTCGCACCACGGATTCAGAAATATAAGTATCCTTTTTTTTCTATACGGGGCGCTGAAAATGATGTAATACAAAAACGGTGTGCCGATGAGTAATGTGTTTATCAAATGCTTGAGCTTGCCGCCGCCTATGAAGATTATGAGGAATCCGACAAAAAACACGGCAACGGCTGTGCCCAGGTCCGGCTGTAATATTACCAAAAAACTCAGACAGGCCACGGCGGCCATGCACGGCAGATATCCGAGAAACAGATCTTTTATCCTGTCCCCTTTTCTGCTGAAAAACGACGCCAGGTACACTATAAGCGCGAGCTTGGCAAATTCAGACGGTTGAAAACTCAATCCGCCTATGCGAAACCATCTCCGGGCGCCGCCAGCGACAATACCCAAGCCGGGCATAAGGACGCCTATAAGAAGGGTTACGGCTATAAGCAGAAAAATCTTTGTGTGCCTTTCTATCCTGCCTATATCAATGAGCATAACGAAAAGCATAGAAAGCACCCCTATAGCGCAAAACAAGAGGTGCCTTTTCAGAAAGAAAAAACTTGAGCCGTATTTTTCGTGCGCGTATATACCGCTCGAGCTGTAAATCATAACTATACCCACGGCGATGAGTATAAGCGTTATTATGAATATTGAGCGCCTCAATGAACGCATGTTATTCGAAAATTTAAAATCCAAACTGCAAAATTTAAAACCATAGATTAAAATTCAAAACCCTAATTTGTGTCTTTGAGCTTGCCGACCGCCTCTTTGAACACCTCGCCGCGGTGTTTGTAGTCCCGGAACATGTCGAAACTTGAGCACATGGGAGAAAGGAGGACATAATCGCCCGGGGAGGCGCTTTTATAAGCGGCCATGACCGCCTCTTCCAGCGAGCCGCATTCCTCTACCGACACTTGTTTACCGAAGACCGCGCGCATTTTTTGCCGTGTCTCCCCGATCAGAACGGCCTTTTTAACGTTTTTCATGGCCGGCAGAATCTTTTCGTAAGGCAGGTTTTTATCCTTACCACCGGCTACAAGTATAACCGGACCGGTAAGCGATAAAAGCGCTCTTTCCGCGGAATGTAAATTGGTCGCCTTGGAGTCGTTTATGAATTCCACTTTGTTTATCACGGCAATCGTCTCAAACCGGTGTGAAAGGGGAACAAACTTTCTTATTGCCTCTGCGGCCGCGTCGGCTTTGGCTCCAAAAAGCGCGGCCACCAAAAAAGCGGCAAGAATGTTTTCTACGTTGTGATCCCCTTTAAGGCGGCTTTTCTCCAGTTTGAACATCCTCTTTTCCTTATCCTTAAGGCACAATGTCACGTAGCCTTCACGGAGAAAAGCGCCTTTCACTTTTTCCTTGGCGCTGAAATAAAAAATGTCGGCTTCAATGCCGCCGGAGGCGGCCAGTTCCCGCAGTTTGGCGTTATCGTAATTAAATATGGCGATGTCGGATTTGCGCTGGTTTTTATATATTCTTCGTTTCGCGGCGAAATACTCGCCAAAGTCCTTGTACCGGTCGAAATGGTCCTCCCCGATATTCAGAATGACGGAAATTTTGGGCCGGAAACTCTCTATGCGCTCAAGCTGGGCAGAACTTGTCTCCACTATTACCTTTGTGTCTTTTTTTATCTTACTCGTCTCCCCCGACAGGCAATTACCTATGTTGCCGCACACGTTTACCGGGATCCCCCCTTCGCGCAATATAGCGCCCGTAAGGGACACTACCGTAGATTTGCCGTCTGTTCCGGTAATAGACGCTATGGGCCCCTTGCAGAAAAGGTACCCCAGCTCCAGTTCGCTTATAACGGGAATTGCGTTTTCGCCGGCATAACGAAGCGGAAGGGAACTGTCCTCTACGCCGGGGCTTGTGACCATAAGCTCGGAATCCTCGAGAAAGCTTTCGGTGTGGCGGCCGATTTCCATGTCGATGTATTTTTTTTCAAGGATCCGGGCTCTTTCCCTTATTATCGCGTTATCGGCGCCGTCTGTTACACCGACTATCGCGCCGGCGTCCAGAAGAAGAAGTACGCTCTTGTAGCCGCTGTCACCGAGGCCAACGACCGTGACTTTTTTGTTGCGGAAATCCACTTTTCACCTTAATTTAAGCGTCGCCAGTCCGAAAAGCGTCAATATAAACGCCACTATCCAGAAACGTATCGTGATCTTGGATTCGGGCCATCCGAGGAGCTGAAAATGGTGATGAAGCGGGGTCATTAGGAAAATTCTTTTTTTGAAAAATTTAAAAGATACGACCTGCATCATAACGCTTAAGACCTCGGCGACGAATATCCCGCCTACGATAAGAAGAAGGATTTCCTTCTTAATCATAACGCTTACAAGGCCTATCGCGCCCCCAAGCGGCAGAGACCCCGTATCCCCCATAAAAACCGTAGCCGGATATGAATTAAACCACAAAAAACCGAGCGCGCTTCCCGCAAGACATGCGCAAAACACGGCAAGCTCACCGGCGCCGGAAAGGTAGTAGATATGCAGATAATCGCTTATCTTCACGTTACCCGCACAGTAGCTTATTATGGCGTAACACAGTCCCACAAAACTTACGCAGCCGATAGCAAGCCCGTCAAGCCCGTCTGTCAGGTTCACCGCGTTACTCGTGCCGACGATCACGAGAACGACAAACAGTATGTAAAATACGCCCAGGTTCACGAGAGCATGTTTTAAAAACGGTAAGTATAGCTCTCCTGACATCTGCGGCTCAAAATATAAATATACCGCGATGCCCGCAGCGAGAACAAGCTGCCCGCTGAATTTAGCCGCGGCGCTCAAGCCGCGCGGTTTTATTTTCAAAAGTTTTATGTAATCGTCTATGAAACCGACAATGGACAGCCACACGACGCTTATGAGGCATAGTATTACTAAATGATTATTCAGCCTCGCCCACAAAATCGTGGAGATCACAAGCGAGAGTATTATGACTATGCCGCCCATTGTAGGCGTACCCTCCTTGTGCCTGTGCAGTTCATAGAGTGAGCCTACATGCTCTTTTCTCGGACTATCGCCCATCTTAAGATGAGAAAGTTTTTTTATGATTACGGGGCCTATTATGACGCTGAGAAGAAATGCCGTTATGCTCGCCATGGCGGTGCGAAAGGTTATGTATTTGAATACGTTAAATCCGAACCACAGGTCCCTTAATGGATAAAGCAAATGGTATAACATGGTTTCTTGTCGCCCTCGCGGAAACTATCCGTGTAACCGGATCAGTCACCGCTTTTATTTTTTCCGAACTCCTCTATAATTTTCTCCATGCGTGCGGCGCGCGAACCTTTCACAAGCACCACGTCGCCCGGTTTCGCCGTCTTTTTTAAGAATGCCGCAGCGTCCTTGTGTGATCTGGCGTGATAAGCGTCCTGAAGCCCCATAAATTTCGCCCTTTTGTGTGTCGCCACGGATAAGTCCCCCAGCGTTACAAGAACGTCTATCCCGTTTGAAACTACAAAATCACCTATGGC
>JAFGLX010000109.1 GCA_016927795.1 Candidatus Omnitrophota bacterium | reverse complement strand
GGTTCATTTACGTATCTCGCCCCGGACATCGCCTACCACCTTAATAAGTATAAACGCGGATTTAAAAAGTTAATCGACATATGGGGGCCCGATCATCACGGCTACATCCGGCGCCTGGTGGCCTCGATGGAAGCGCTGGGCTATAAAAGGGAAAGTATCTCGATACTTATCGTCCAACTTGCCACCCTTTACAGAAACGGCGAGGCGCTCTCCATGTCTACGCGAAAAGGCGAGTTCATAACTCTCAGGGAAGTCATGGATGAGGTCGGGTGTGACGTCACCAAATTTTTCTTTTTGATGAGAAAATTGGATAGCCATCTGGACTTTGATCTCGAGCTGGCAAAAAAAAGTTCCATGGACAACCCCGTTTACTATATACAGTATGCGCACGCACGCATAGCTTCCATAATGTCCTTTGCCTCGAAGCTGGCTGACAGGCTCGCGAAAACCGAGTACAATCCGGCTCTTATCGTTAACCCGGAAGAGCTTTTGCTTTTGAGGTTGCTGTGTCAATTTCCCGCGGTAGTGGCAGCGAGCGCTAACCTTCTGGAACCCTACAGGATGGTGGAGTTCCTTAATGAGTTGGCCAAGGTGTTCCACAATTTTTATACAAAACACAGGGTAGTTTTACAGGATGACCTTTTTACGACTAAGACGCGCTTGGCGCTTGTGAAAAGCGTCAAGGTTGTTCTGGCCAACGGCCTTAAGCTTCTGGGAATTTCTTTTCCGGAACACATGTAGCGGGCAAGCCTTTTTGCACACCCCTTAGAAGCGGATCCCCCCGGCTACGCCGCTTCGGCGACAGGGCCGGTGTTTCCTCCCAAAAGGAATAAACTACAAAAAATACGTTTGTTTTTGTGTTTTTTACGCGGTTTAAAACGTCCGAGAGGCTAGAAAAGAACAGGTATACCTCATGTTTGAAACTCTAAAAATATATAAGGGGCGCGAAATAAACCTTGAGTCGACGTATGAGACCCTTGTGCAGTTCGGGTACAAGAGGGTTAACGCCGTAACGGAAGAAGGGGATTTTGGCGTGAGAGGCGAAAACATATTCATATTCCCGGCAACCCTTGAATATCCGATACGGGTGGAATTGTCCAACAATAAAGTAGAGGGTATAAAAACCATCGACCCGATATCATATAAAACCATTGCTGAACATGAAATATGCATTATCCTTCCGCTAAGGGATATGCTGCGTAAGCGTATACACAGAGCTAGGACTCCCCGGAAAGGCGAAAGCGACCCTATTGATTCGTTTGTTGACATAGCGCCTTCGGATTATGTCGTTCATCTGGACTACGGCATAGGGCGGTATCTCGGTACGGAGCGGGTAAAGGTAAAAGGCGAGTTTATCGACCATATGGTCATAGAATACAAGGACGGCGGCAAGCTTTACGTGCCTTTCAGCGACCTGGACAAGGTGCAGAAATATATTGCCTTTGACAGGAGGCCACCGAAGCTCTACAGAATAGGCAGCTCTCTTTGGAGGGAAACGAAAGAGAAAGCCCGAAAAAGCGCCGCGAAAGTGGCTCTTGAAATACTGGAAATCCAGGCCAAGCGCAACACCATAAAGGGCGTTACTTATTCTCCGGATACGGACTGGCAGCGCATACTTGAAAAATCCTTCCCTTTTGCCGAGACAAAAGACCAGTTAAAAACGACCGATGACGTAAAAAAGGATATGCAGAAACCGCGGCCAATGGACCGGCTAATCTGCGGCGATGTTGGTTACGGCAAAACCGAGGTCGCGCTTAGGGCGGCATTTAAAGCGGTAATGGATAATAAGCAGGTAGCCATACTTGTGCCTACAACTATCCTGGCAGAACAGCATTACACAACATTCCGACATAGAATGAAAGAGTTTCCGGTGAACATCGATATGTTGAGCCGGTTCAAAACCGGGGCCGAACAGGATTCCATAATCGCTTCGTTAAAAAGTGGCGCTATCGACATAATTATAGGGACTCACAGGCTTCTTTCCGGTGATATACGATTTAAGGATTTAGGCCTTGTAATAATTGACGAGGAACAGCGTTTCGGTGTACGGCATAAAGAGGCCCTGAAAAAATTACGCCTTGTGGTAGACATCCTTACCCTGACAGCTACCCCCATACCGAGAACCTTATATCTTGCGCTTATGGGCGGACGTGATATATCGATAATAGACACCCCTCCGCTGGAAAGGCTGCCTGTCAAGACGCATATAATCGAATTTGACGATAAAATCATAAGTAAGGCCATCGCCTTTGAGACGGGACGCAAAGGACAGGTGTATTTTGTTAATAATCTCATTTACGGCATGGGAAAATTACACAGGCGGCTGGAAAAGCTTTTTCCCGCTCTCAGAATCAAAATAGCTCACGGACGCATGGGGGAGAGGGAGCTTGAGAAAACGATGGCCGACTTTATAAAAGGAAATGTGGACGTTTTGCTGTCTACCACAATTATAGAATCCGGGATCGACATACCGAATGCCAACACCATAATTATAAATAATGCGGACAAGTTTGGCCTGGCGGACCTATATCAGCTCAGAGGCAGGGTCGGAAGGTTCACGAGGCGCGCATTCTGTTATCTTATGGTTGATAACATGAGAACCCTGACAGGCGACATCCAGAAGCGCCTTTTTACGATAAAAAAGTACCAGGAGCTTGGTTCTGGCTTCAAAATCGCCATGCAGGACCTCCAGATAAGAGGTGCCGGTAACATTCTCGGGACGGAACAGCACGGATTTATCAACAGTGTCGGCTTTGATTTCTATTGCAGGTTGTTAAGAAGCTCCATAGAAAGCATCAAGACAAAAATGCAATAGTGGCCCTGCGGGTTCACGCCTGCCGGTTGCGCTTTGTAACACGACACAATAAGCCGCGTTACATTGCGGTTGTTCCAGAATTGCCTTGCACTAGTATGATTATTATGCTATTATCTTAGTCCAGTATGAAGAAACTAAATGCTTGCATATTCATGGTTATCGCCGTATTCGCGCTTACCTTCGGCGGGTGTTCAGGAGGCTCTAGCAAGAACGTTCTTGCCACGATAGACAAAGAGGACAGGATCGCCCTTAAAGACTTCAATAACCGTATCTCCAAATTGCCGAAACGTTACCAGGAAGCTATCAATAAGAACAAAAAGGCTTTCCTGGATGAGCTCATCGTCGACAATCTTTTGTACCGGGAGGCGATGCGGAAAAAGTTATACCGGGACAAGGACGTCAATGACGTTATTGAAGAGGCGAAAAAGAAAATATTAATAGCGCGGCTTCTTCAGGATGAGGTGGAAAACAAGGTTAACGTTTCTGATGACGAAGTCAAGGCCTACTACGAAGCGAATCCCGACAAGTTCACGACTCCGGAAGTGCGAAGGGCCTCGCATATATTGGTCAAAACCGAGGACCAGGCGAGGGACATTCTGGTGGAGCTTACTAACGGTAGAAATTTCGAAGATCTCGCGCGCGCCCGCTCGATAGATCCCTCGGCTAATATAGGCGGCGATATCGGCTATTTTACGCGAGGCCAGCTAATCCCTGACTTTGAAGACGCCTGTTTCAACATGGAAGTAGGGGAAATATCAAAGATAGTAAAAACCAAGTTCGGATACCATATTATTAAGCTTACCGAGAAAAAACCCCCGTCTTTAAAGAGTCTGCCTGAGGTTCGCGACGCGATAGAACAATCCATAAAAAGAATCAAAAAAAAGATGGCCTTCAACGATTACGTAACTACACTTAAAGAAAAATCCAGGATATGGATCAACAACAAACTTATAGATTCCATATCGGAAACCGCCGAAACACCAAAAAAAGACTAAAATCATGCGTAAAAAAACAGGTTTTCTGATTGCCGGGGTGTTTGCGTTCTCGCTCTTTGGCGCCCGGGCTTGCCCAGCCGAGGTAATTGACAAAATACTCGTAGTCGTTAACGATGAGATTATAACGCAAGGGGAAGTTGACAGGATATTGCGCCCAATCTATCTGCAATATAAAAGCTCATATTCCGAAGAAGAATTCGGGGATAAATTCGCCACCGCCAGGCGAAACGTGCTCAACACGCTTATAAATGACAAGCTGCTTCTCTCGGAGGCCAAAAGAAGAAAAATCGAAGTGACGGATGAAGAGCTAAATGAGCGCATCGACAAAGTAAAAAAAGATTTTGCAAGCGAGGAGGAATTCAAAGAAGCCCTGGCGCATGAGAAATTACTTTTAAGCGAGTTCAAAAGAAAACACAAAGAAAGGCTAATGATAGACATGCTTATAGACGGCGAAATAAAAGGAAAAATATCGATTTCGCCGACCGAGGTAGCCGAGTACTACCAGAAGCACCGGAACGAGTTTAAAGAACCCAGGAAAATCAGGTTAAGGTCCATACTTATACGGATAAACGCGAAGCGCACACCCGAAGAAGCCGCAGAGCTTGCGAAACGCATGCTGGCGAGACTTGAAGAGGGGGGCGATTTCGGGTTATTGGCCAAAGAATATTCGGAAGACTCTTACGCCGAATCCGGCGGCGACATGGGTTGGGTAACCGAGGGCGAACTTATGGACAGAATCAACGATTTTATTTTCAACCTCGATAAAAACGAAACATCCGGCATCCTGACGACCAATCTCGGCCTGCACATATTCAAAGTAGAAGACAAGGTACCCGCCAGCGTTAACAACTTCGATGAGGCGCGCGAAAAAATAGAACGCGTTCTTTACATGAAGAAAGTCGACGCGAAACTCAAGCAGTGGCTGGCACGCTTAAAAGAAAATGCGTATATCGCATTCAAATAGAAAATTAATCGTAGTCACTTCCGGAGACCCGGGCGGAATCGGCCCCGAAACAATCCTTAAGGCCATTTACGAACTGAACGGTTTACCGCACGTCGACTTTTTGGTTATAGGCGATTTTCGCGTGTTCGTAAAAAACGCCGAGGCCCTGAATCTGGATATTTCTCCTCTAACAACGGGCCTTGCCGGTACCACTAAACGCGAAGGTATCGTAAATTTTATCGACCTCAGGAATGTCCCGCCGGCAAAATTCAAATTCGGGACTACCGGCAAATTATACGGCCGGGCATCGATCGAGTACCTTCACCTTGCCGTTTCCATAATAAAAAAAATCAAATCCGCCGCTCTCGTAACAGCCCCCATATCCAAAGCGTCGATAAACGACGCTGGTTTTAAATTCGCTGGGCATACGGAATTTCTGTGCCACGCCGCAGGCGTTAAAAACGTGACCATGATGCTTGTGGGCAGGAAACTCAAGGTAAGCCTCGTTACAAGGCACGTTCCGCTAAGAGAAGCGGCGCGATACCTTACCGCGCAAAGGATCGTCGATACCGCACTGCATACCGAATACGCGCTAAAGACATTATTTAAGATGCCGAATCCCCGGATAGGAATAGCCGGCCTCAATCCGCACGCCGGAGAAAATGGATTTCTCGGCAATGAGGAAGAAAGGATTATAAAACCGGCTGTCAGCCGTTTATCGAAAAACAGGAGGAATATAAAGGGGCCCTATCCTCCCGATATTATTTTTTATAAGGCGTTAAAAGGCGAGCTGGACGCGGTTGTGTGCATGTATCATGACCAGGGACTGATACCTTTTAAGATGCTGGCGTTCGATAACGGCGTAAACCTTACCGTAGGATTGCCTTTTTTGCGCACCTCGCCCGACCACGGCACAGGACTTGATATAGCGGGTAAATGCATAGCCAACCCTCGTTCGATGATCGAGGCGATAAAGCTGGCAGCCGGATTGCGTAAACCGCTTGTGGTCTAGCGTTTTAAAATATGCTTACAAAAACCGAGCTTGAAATACTATGGCGAAAATACGATTTCCGTCCGTCAAAACGGTGGGGACAAAATTTTCTCATCGATAAGAATGTAAAAGCAAATATATTGAAGTCGCTCGAGCTTGGCACGCACGACAGGGTCCTGGAAATAGGGGCGGGGTTCGGCGAGATTACATTCAGCCTTGCCGAGATGGCGGGTAGCGTTATCGCCGTGGAAAAAGACAAAAAAATCGTCAAAATTTTAAATAGCGCGTCTAACGTGCCTGACAACGTAAAGCTTTATGAAGGTGACTTTCTTGACTTTGACCTTTCGCGCGTTTCTGCCGGCGGAAAACTTGTGGTTTATGGCAATATACCCTATTACGTCACCAGCCCGATTCTGGAAAAACTTTTCAAAAACATAAGTTTTATCAAGCGCATCTATCTGGTTGTGCAGGAAGAGGTGGGGCTTCGCATCTTGGCCGTTCCGGGGTCAAAGAGAATGGGTCGCCTGAGCCTTTATACCCAGTATCATTCGAACCCCAGGGCGGTTTTCAAAATAGGCAGGCGTTCTTTTTACCCCGCACCAAAGGTGGATTCCGTTTTTGTACGGTTTGACATTCCAGCCGTAAAGAAAATAAAGGTCAAAAACGAGACAGCCATGTTCGGAATCATTAAAAAAGCGTACCATAACCGGCGAAAAACCATACTGAACTCGGTTTCAGGCAAAGACATGGAAAAAAATGCCGTGAGGGAGACGTTAGTCAGATCCGGAATAGATCCCGCTTCCAGGGCCGAAGACCTGTCGCTTAGCGATTTCGCGCGCCTCTCCGAGGAGCTTTGAATTGACAAAAGCGTGCATATATGTTAATTTAACCACATGAAGCAGAAAAAAATAATTGATCGGGCTATCGTTATAAAAATCGCCGGGTTATCAAGGCTCGAGTTATCTGATGCGGAAGCCGCCTCCTACGGCAGCGAGTTGGCTGAAATACTTAACTACATAGCCGTGTTGAACGAGGCAGACGTAAAAGGGGTTCAGCCAACGTGCCATCCGCTCGCAGCGCTTAAAAATGTTTTTAGAAAAGACACGGTTCGAAAGCCCCTTCCTGCCGACGTCGCTCTTAGTAACGCGCCCGATAGAAAAGACAACTTTTTTAAAGTGCCTAAAATAATAACCGAGCCATGAAAAAAATATCCCCTCCATGCAAGATAAATGACTGCCTGAATCGCATCAACCTGTTAAATAAATCGCTGAACGCGGTAGTATATCTGAACAAAAATGTTATTTCGGAAAAGACGAATAATGACCGCGGCCGCGGCGAGCCGTGTGCTTGCGGGATTCCCGTATTCGTAAAAGACAATATTTGCGTAAAAGACGAACCGACAACATGCGCCTCGCGCATACTGAAAGGGTTTCGGCCGACATACGACGCAACGGTTATACGGAAGATGAAAGAAGCAGGTTTTGTACTTATGGGCAAGTCGAATATGGATGAATTTGCTTTCGGCTCTTCCTGCGAAACGTCCTGCTATGGCCCCACAAAAAATCCATGGAACCTGAAAAGGGCGCCGGGCGGGTCGAGCGGCGGTTCGGCGGCCCTTGTAGCAGCCGGCTTCGCGCCTATGGCGCTCGGTTCCGATACAGGAGGTTCAATAAGGCAACCGGCATC
>JAFGLX010000108.1 GCA_016927795.1 Candidatus Omnitrophota bacterium | reverse complement strand
CCAGACGAAGCTCGAAATTGTATTTGACAAGATAATAAGCGAACACATAAAAGCCGATTTAAACGCATACGTAAACGGCCTGCGGGACATCCAGAATTTATATATGGCCAGTGATTTTGTAAACAGGGATGAATTCTCAATTTTCTGCAGTAACATTCTAAATCAGGACAGATATGAGGCGCTTTGCTCCCTGCAGTGGGTGAAAAGACAGGGCTACTCCAAGAAAAACACAGACATTGCGCAAAAAGAGGCCAACATTTTTGTCGTAGAATATTCCGAGCCCCCTTTCAGCGGCGCAGATGCCATAGGCTCTGTTTTTAACTACAATACAGCGCGAAACGAACTGGTAAGAGAATCTCTCGCCTCGGGCTTATTCGCCATATCGTCATCAATCGAAATTTTCAAGACAGACAAAAAACGCAGGGAGATAATGATAATTCTGCCGGTTTTTGAGCGGGGGAGTCCGCGTGTTACACTGGCGGATAATCTCGCGTTAAACATGGGTTTTATAGTGGGTTTTGTGGATCTGGATACTTTTTTCAATAAAGCGGTTTCCAAGGAAATAAGTGTCATAAACGCTAGTGCAGCGCTATTCGATCTTGTAGACGAGCATGCGATTCAGCTTGCCGGTTTCAGAATAACCGATATTGCAGGCAAAGAGGGCATGCACAAGAAAAAAGATAAACTGTTTTTTAAAAAATATATTAAATTCGGGAATAGAAAATGGATTTTTTGCGCAGAATCATCCGACAGACCGGTAATCTTCCACAGCAAAGAGACTTATTTTGCTCCTGTACTCCTCATCTTTTTATTTGTTACTTTGTCGTTTTTCTTGTCGATATTTATCCGTCGCAGCGAGAGGGCCAATACTGCGCTTGCAAAACGCATGAAAGAGCTCAACGAATCTAACACCAAATTGCAAGAACTGCTTTCCCTCCAGACGAAGTTCACGACGACAGTTTCCCACGAGCTTAAGACTCCCCTTACGGCTATAAAGACCGCTTTGGATATTGTGCTTAAGGATAAGAGTCTGGCGCTTAACGGTGCGCAGAAGAGCTTTCTGGATAAAGCAAGGAATAACACCGAAAGGCTTACACGCCTGATATCCGATGTTCTCGACCTCTCCAAGATTGAATCAGGTAAGTCCAAGCTGCGTATTTCATCCGTAAACATAAATGATATTGTGAAGGAAGTAATGGAGTTGGAACAGCCGCTTATCGCAGAACAGGGCCTGTACCTGAAGGGCGAACTTGAGGAAAATCTGCCACCTGCCGAAGTAGACGCCGATAAAATAAACCAGGTTGTCAGCAATATTATATCCAATGCCCGCAAGTTCACCGAGAGGGGCGGCATTACGGTGTGTACAAGATCAAATACGGAACGCAACTATATAGAAGTATGCGTAGAGGATACAGGCCGTGGGCTGGAAGAAAAGGATTTGAATAAAATTTTTATCAAATTCAGTCAACTGGAAAAAGGGGAGGACGTCAAAAAGGGCGGAACGGGACTTGGCCTTGCGATTTCCAAAGAAATAATAACGCTGCACAGGGGCCGAATATGGGTTGAATCCAAAGCCGGCAAAGGCAGCTCTTTCTATTTCAGGGTTCCGATAATATTTAATAAAGCCTTAATAGGGGAATCCCGTAAGCATACCATATTGCTTATCGATGACGAGATGGACCTTGCCGACATGCTTAAATACCAGCTTGAGAACCACAATTATAACGTTGTACTTGCGTATGACGGTCTTGAGGCGCTCGAGAAACTTAAGACTATCAATCCGGATCTTATAATACTAGATATTAACCTGCCGAAAATGGGTGGCATAGAATTTTATTCAAGAATATGCTCGCCCTACGGTAAGAGTAAATACCCTGTACTCGTAATGACGGCCAGGACGAACCTGGAAAAAGTTTTTAAGGACATAGAGGTCGACGGGTTTATAGCGAAACCGTTTGAGATAGACGATTTCATCGGAGAGGTGAGAAAGATCCTTGAGCGCAGCGTAAATCCCTTGATACATATTATCGACGACGAAGAGAAATATCACGTAAAAAATATAGTAGAAGAACTCCGGAAAGAAAGGTATGAGCCCGTATGCGTAAAGAACGAGGGTATGTTACGAACCGCCATGCAGACAAGAGCGCCTTATTGCGTATTTATGGAATATGCGCAGAAGGACGCCTTGGGCGCGGAATCCATAAGGGCCGTAAGGAACATACTGGACTCATTCAGCGAAGGGGCTCCGGGCGGGCGTAAAATACCGCTTGTGGTCTATTCATACATGGGTTTCGGGGAATATTTCGATAAGAGCCTGGAAGCGGGCGCCGACGTGTGTCTAGGCAAACCGGAAAAGTATTCCGAGTTCATAACCGTGTTGCGGGACATAAAGGAAAGAGAAAGTCGTGCGGGAAAATAAGAAAACCGGGAGGGCAATATTACTGTTGATTGCGACGCTTTGTTTTATGGCGGGGCTTTCCGGCGTTTCTTATTCGGCCGTTAAATTGAAATTTATAGTCGTTAACCCTTCCTCCACCCAGAGAGACCAGATACCCATAAAATATATTCTCCCCCAGGAAATCGAGCCGGCCGACATTATTGACGCAGGCGGCCTTACCGTAAGATACGATGTGGATGAGAAAAAATACTTTGTGAGCGGAACCGTGGAACTCGAGCCGAGTGAGACGCGTGTTTTTGAGGTAGAAGTGAAGGATATATGGAAGATTCCGGAAGAGGACATTACGGCTCTGCGCGAACAGGCCGAGGAACAGGTAAAGGTGCTGGAAGGGACGGATTCATATAAAGTAGCTTCAAGCCTGAAAGACGGCATAATCGAAAGGCTGGACAGCATAACGTCATCACAGGACCAGAACAACCCCATACAGGAACGCGTTAAAGATTTCTACCTAAATAAAAAAAGTTTTGAGATAGCCAAACACGATATATACAGCCTGGAAGGATTGATAAAGGACGCGGGAAAAGAGGAGGAAAAGACCATTACCATAACGCTGGAGACCGAGAATCCTTCAAAAACCGAAAAAAGAACCACCTCGCTGAAATATTACCTGCCCCCTGAGGTTAATAAAAAAGACATAGTCGACAGCGGCGATTTCGACGTAGCTTACGATTTGGGTAAGTCACAGGCGTATGTGGAAAAAAGCATTGAACTTGAGGCCGGCCAGTCGCTTGTGCACCATATAACGGTTAAAGACGTATGGCGCGTAAAAAATTTCGAACTGGATTCGCTGAATTCCGAGATGGATAAAATGATGGATAAGCTGGCGGGTACGCCGTATGAGAAAATAGCGACATTTATAAGTGGTGACATATCAAAGGTAGTTAATGAAATACGGGAATCGCAAAAATTGGATTTACCGCTTAAGGAACGCATAGCCCTTTATAGGGAAAATATCAAAAAACTGGAGGCAAGCAAAAGTAACATCCAGAGGCTAAATGAGCTTCTTTTGAAACTTGAGCTGCAGAAAGGCGGGGAGGCAGGCGAAAGAAAAGAGATTCACGAGAAGGATATAACCTTTGGCGGAGGGAAAGCCGAAGGGAAAGGCGGAGGTATAGGAAAAGGCCTCGGAACAGCTCTGGGTCAGGCCAGAGGCCAGACGGTGGAACAACGCGGAGGCGGTATAAAGGCCATACGAGGCCTGAAAGGTATTATATTGGTTTCCGAATCCATATTTAAAGGATGGAAACCGGATATCGCGACTACCTGGAAGATAATATTTTCCGTAATGGGGTTTCTCGCGGTATTGTCCAGCCTTTTTTACGGCGTATGGCTGGTGCAGTCGAAGAAAAAAGAACAGACAAAACCCATAAAATAACGCTTTACCGAAAATTTTAATCATGGCTTTACAGTATAAAGAAATAGGAAAAGTAAAGGCCGTCAAGGACTGCATAGTTACCATAGACGGGCTCCACAGGTGTATATATGGGCAGCTTGTTAAGTTCGGCTATGAGACACTGGGCACGATAATAGGTTTCAACGAACGCGAGGTCCAGGTCCTTATATTGAAAGAAACAGAAAAGATAAATCCCGGCGATACGGCTACGGCTTCTCTGGAACCGTTCAACGCCCCAGTGGGCAAAAATTTTATAGGGAGAATAGTGAATATTCTCGGCGAACCGCTGGACGGAGAGGCTCCTATAGCCCCGGATGACTATTACCCTATTTTCCGTAAAGTGCCTACCGTACTGGAGCGTGCTCCTGTTGACGAGCCTATGCAGACGGGCGTCAAGCTGATCGATGCGGTTATACCGGTGGGTAAAGGCCAGAGAGAGCTGATACTCGGCGATAAGATGACGGGAAAAACCACCATATGTACCGACGCGATTCTAAACCAAAAAGGTAAAAACGTAGTGTGCATTTATTGCTGTGTAGGGAAATCCAGGTCACAGCTCGCCAAGGTTGTGGAGCTTTTTAAAGCGCACGGCGCTTTTGAATATACGATTATCGTAGCGGCTACAGCTTCCGCCTCTTCCGGTCAGCAGTATTTGGCGCCCTATGTAGCGTGCTCGCTCGGGGACTATTTCATGTACAACAAGGGAGACGTCCTGGCCGTCTTCGATGATTTTACCAAACATGCATGGGCTTACAGGCAGATATCGCTGCTTCTGGGACGCGCTCCGGGCCGCGGCGCATATCCGGGAGATGTATTTTACCTCCATTCGCGCATGATAGAAAGGGCCGCAAAATTAAATGATAAGCTGGGAGGCGGGTCAATGACATTTTTACCCATAATAGAAACGCTGGAGTCAGACCTTACCGCGTACGTGCCGACAAACCTTGTCTCGATGACCGACGGTCAGATATTCACAAGCTCGTCGCTTTTTAGCGAGGGATTTAAGCCTGCCGTGCATATAGGGCTTTCGGTTTCACGTGTAGGCAGCAAGGCCCAATGGCCCATAATAAAAAAGCTCTCCGGCGGCTTGCGCCTTGATTACATCCAGTATAAGGAATTAGTGCAGACTACAAAACTTCAGACGGAAATACCGGATGATATAAAACGTCAGCTCAAAAAAGGGGAGATAATGGTATCCTTTATCACTCAGGACAAGGACGCGCCGGTCAGCCTTATTGAGCAGGTATTTCTTTTTTATGCGTATAAAAGCGATATGCTGCTTGACCTGTCAATGGATGACATAGAGACATATAAAAGTAAAGGTTTCGAGTACATAAGCAAAAATAACCCCCAGCTTATCAAAACTATAGAGGAAAAGAAAAAACTTGAGCCGGATATAGAAGAAGGCATAAAAAAGGCGATTGCCGAGTATATAGCTGCCCTGCCGAGCCGCGCCAGCGCAGAGAGAAAAGCCGAGGAGATAAAAGAGGCCGAGGAGGCATTGAGCAAGCTCGGGAAGGAAGAAGGGGAGATTCCGGCCGGCGGCAAAAATACCAAAGCCGAAGGTGCGCAAAAATGAATTTCAAGCTGACGATACTAAATCCTGAAAAAACTATATACGAAGGAGAGGCGACGAGCGTGTTTCTGCAGGGAGACAAGGGGGATTTCGAACTTTTGCCCTACCACTCGCCAGCCATAAGCATTTTGGAGGAAAGCGATATATTAATCGACGGTAAAAAGACGCTTAGTATATCAAAAGGTATCGCGCAGTTCTACAATAACGAATGCCTGATACTGGCGGAAGAAAAAAAAGTTACAGAAGGGTCTTAAGGGCGGGGCGCAGCCTGAACGCGGCGCTGGAGCGCGAATTCCGTAAGGTAAGGGCATAGGCATAAGTGTTATGGCTACAGTTATAATATTACTTGTTATGTTTGCGGCTGTTCTGGGACCAGCCGCCGTTATAGCTACTTTGGGCTTTGCGACGGTAAAGGCGCTGGCCAGGAATCCGTCCGCCGCGCCCAAAATATTCCTTGGCATGATTATAATGATAATATTCGCCGAAGCCGTTTCCCTTATCGCAATACTTGTGGTATTTCAGCTGTTCGGCAAATAACAAACATTTTTGCGTATGGACGACATAATAATTTTACTTCTAATGCTTTTTGGAACGGTTGCTTTTCCCGTTCTGGTCTCCCTTTTCGGATATGTCACTATGGATGAGCTGGCCATGCGCCCGACCAACGCGCCTAAGATATACACCAACATGATAATAAGGCTGATTATCGTGGGGTTTGTTTCTCTGGGCGTGTTGGCTATGGTCCTGGCGCTATTCGGCGGAAAAAAATAAAAAGAAGGAGCATTATGTTAATCTTGAATTTCATCATAATACAGATAATAATATTCGCGGTTATTATTTTTGTGCTTAAGAAATTGGTGCTTACGGATACTTCGAGCGCGCTTGTTAAGCTTGACAGCGCGCGCGACAGGGTTAAAAAAGAGGAAGGGGAGCTTGAGAATAAAATCAATACCTGTGAAGAGGAATGCGTGAAGAGAAAAGAAGCCGCGCGGGAAGAGGCGGAAAAAATAGTAAAGGACGCGCGCCAGAAGGCCGAAGAGGAGGCTGCGGCTATTATCGAAAATACCAAAAAAAAGGCCGAAGAGATGGTACAGAAGGCTACGGCTGCTAAAGATAAAATACGGAACGATATCATGCGGGAGGAGAATATTAAAATAGTTAATTTTGCCTCCGAGGTGTTCAAAAAGGCCTTTGAAAAGGAACTCTCCGAAAGCTACAACGAACATCTGGCGGAGGCTTTTATAAAGGAGTTACCCGCAACCGATATGAAATATATCGGCAGCGAAATAGACACGGTTCAGGTCATATCCCCGCATAAACTGAAAAGCGAACTTGTCGCGAAGATAAAGGATATACTTAATAAAAAGCTGAAACGCACGCTGAAAGTGGAAGAAGGCATTGACAAGAAAATTCTGGGCGGCCTCATGCTTAAATTCGGTACACTCGTAATAGACGGCAGCCTTCTCTCGCGTGTGCAGGCTGTCTCGGAAGAAATAAAAAAAGAAGCGGAAAAGTAACCCGTGCCTACGAAGACTAAAATAAAAGAAGACATGGAGTTTAACATAACCATGACAAAGCTTCTTGAGGCGCTTAAAGGCATCGCGGCAGCCCAGTTTCAGACACTCAAGAATAAAAAGAAAGAGAAATTCGAGAAATTTGACAGGAACTTCGCCAATTTTTTCCGTCTTATAAACCTGACGAGGATAGGGCACCCCGCGCTTAAGTCGGTAAATGATAAAACAGGTGTTATAGCCGTTATGTCAGAACTCGGTTTTATGGGTACGCTGAACTCCAAGATTGGCAACATGTCACTTGAAATCATGGGAAATTCCGACGGCGAATTTATCGTTACCGGAAAAAAAGGCGCCGCCAAACTCAAGGTTTCCGGTAAAAAAGTAACGATATTCCCGGGCATAAGAGAGAATAAGCGGTATGAGCAGGCCGTTGCAATAAAGGACTATGTGGTAAAATTATTTGATGAGCAGAAAATAGGAAAACTCGATTTGGTTTACGCCAATCCGATTTCATTTACTTCCCAGAAGGTAGAATCTTTTACGCTTCTGCCGGCTACGGAACTCTTTCGCGATAAGGAGAAATACGTATTGTACGACAAGCAGGAACTCTGCATAGAAAGCGACGTCGCAAGTATCATGAAATATCTGGTAGAGATATGGATTACTACGAAGTTATACGAGACATTTTTCGACAGCAAACTTTCGGAATACGCCGCGCAGTCAGTACAACTTGAGGGAAGCCTGCAGTATCTGGAAGAAGAGGGGAAAAGGCTGCGTCTTAAATACAACAAGGCCAGGCAAGAGGAAGTGGACTCGGCTATGAGGGAGGTGTTCTCAGCCATACTCGGAGCCTCTGGAGGGAAAAAATAGGGAGAAATTCATGGAAGGGAAAAAATATATTTCTGTAGGCACTGTGGTAGCGATACAGGGTCCGGTTGTTGACGTGAAGTTCGCCGAAGACCAGAGCATACCCAGGGTATTTGACGTTATAGAGACAAAAACATTTGACGGAAATGAGGTTATCCTGGAAGTCGCCGAACATTTACCCGGCAACATTACAAGATGTATATCGCTTACAGATACGACAAGTATACAGCGCAACTGCCCGGCGTATAACACGGGCCAGCCTGTAAAAATACCCGTAGGAGATGAATTGTTCGGACGCATTATAGACGCGGTAGGAAAACCTCTTGATGGAGGCCCGATCGTTGTTACGAAAGAGACAGATGTCATAAGAAAACCTCCGGTTAAGGCCACATTCCGCCTTAAGGGACCCAGAGAGAAATTCGAGGTTCTCGAAACCGGAATAAAGATAATAGATCTGCTATTCCCGCAGGTCAAAGGCGGTAAGACCGGTGTTTTAGGAGGAGCCGGTTGCGGTAAAACAATAGTTATATTGGAACTTATAAATAACATTGTATCGAAACACAGCGGCGCCTGTGTGTTTACCGGCGTCGGGGAACGCATAAGAGAAGGAAATGACCTCTTTTACGAGTTAAGGGACCATAACCTTTTACCGCGGGTTATGATGGCTTTCGGGCAGATGAATGAATCACCCGGCGCCAGAGCCGATGTAATAAGAACGGGCATTACGATGGCGGAATATATCCAGAATAAAAACAAAGACGTCCTGCTTTTTATGGATAATGTATTCCGTTTCGTCCAGGGCGGTCAGGAAGTTTCGACGTTATTAGGGAGGGTTCCTTCGGAAACTGGTTATCAACCTACCTTGGCCTCGGAGGTAAGCGAATTCCAGGAGCGTATAAGGTCAATCGAGGGGGCAGGTTCGGTTACGGCATTCGAGGCCGTGTATGTGCCCGCCGACGATATGACAGATCCGGCCGTTGTCGCCATATTCAGTTACCTTGATTCGGTGATGGCGCTTTCAAGGGATATGGTTCAGAGAGGGCTTTATCCGGCCGTGGATCCTCTTCTTAGCTCATCGTCAAGCTTGGATACTGCCATAGTAGGGAGACGGCATTTTAAGATAGCCCAGGACGTACTTTTTATGTTTACAAAATACGCTGAATTGAAAAAGATAGTAGCCGTTATAGGTGTTGAGGAACTTTCCTCTCAGGACAGACTGGTGTATGAACGCGCACAGAAATTGCAGAATTATATGACCCAGCCGTTTACCGTAGGCGAGGTTTTTACGGGTATAAAAGGCGCCTACCTTACGGTAGAGGAAACCCTGAACGATTGCGAAGATATAATGAGCGGCAAGCATGACAAAAAGAGCGCGCGCGACCTATACATGATAGGAAAAGTACCCGAGTGAGGCGGGGCAGATGCCGGGGACAGATACCATACTCTACAGCATACTTACGGAAGAAAAGTTCGTAAATAAAAAACTCCTCGACGACATAATTGCGAAGGAGGGTCTTTCAGGCTCTTATTTGCTGTCGGCCCTTACGGACAGGGGCATGGTAAGCGAGACAGAGGTTTTAAAGTCATTCGCGAAGAAATTAAAACTGCCTTATAAACTGATTAAAAAAGAAAAACTGGAACCTTCTTTATTTAAAAAAATACCGGTTAAAATCGCGTCCCATTACCAGTTCGTGCCTCTTGAGATTTCCGACCGGAACCTTACTATCGCGGTTTGCTATCCGCCCGACATTAAAACACAGGATGCTATAAGATTGCAGCTCGGCTACGACATAAGCGTAGTCCTGACCAATAAATCCGACATCCTTCAGGTTTTTAAGGAAAATTACGGCCTTGCCGCTAATACGGTAGATAAAATCTCTGCGGGCGCAGAAAAAATGCAGTCCGATATTTCGCTTTTCGAGGATGAGGAGTTGCAGGATATAGAAAAGATGAGCGAAAGCGCTACTGTGGAGAAGCTTGTAAATGAAATTATATTTGACGCGTATAAAAACAGGGCGACCGACATACACATAGAGCCTTACCGGGACCACGTCAGGTTTCGTTACAGGATAGACGGCATT
>JAFGLX010000107.1 GCA_016927795.1 Candidatus Omnitrophota bacterium | reverse complement strand
TTCCGAAAAATGTTAATGTTTCTTCGATACTAAGCCTTGCCGGCCTCGGAGCGGAGAGTACAACGGTGAGGATTGTTGCCTCGCCCGGTTGCAAAAGCAACATCCATGAGGTTGAGATTGTAGCGGATTCAGGCAGGATTACAACAAGAACGGAGAACGTTCCGTTTCCCGCCAACCCCAGAACCAGTTGGCTTGCTATTCTTTCTGCTATCGCCGCGCTTAAAAACGCGGTTGAAAGCGTGAAGTTAGGAACGTAAAAACGGAAGGAGGTGAAGTAAATGGCTAAAGTAGTGTGCAAATGCAGCATAAAAAGGAAGCCCGGCTACCTTTATTTCGTCGGTAAAAACGGCTGCGCTTACGAGACAAAAATGGCTCGCGGCGCAAAGAAAGGCGGCGGACGCAAAATGGTGCACAACTGTCGCATAAAGAAGGAGAAAGGCTACCTTTACTTTATCGATAAGAAAGGTAATGTTTGCGCGGCCAAAATGCAACGTGGCGGCAAAAGAAGAAAAAAAAGATAAAGATAGGCGTAAATAAATACAGTAGAGGACAGAAAGCGGAAAACAGTCGTTAACGCTTTCCGCTCCTGTTCTCTACTTCTTGCAGATGAAAATCAGCAAAAAAGATTTTCTCGTACAGGTAAAGTATGCCGATATCCCGGCCGACGTAAATCGTATGGATGAGTGTTTTTCGGGTTTCGGAGGAGAATTGTATCTAAGCCCGGAAGAAATGCTGAACCACTCCGGCCGGATAATGGATAACATCAAGACTTTCTCCGGAGAACGAGGGCTTGCCTTAAGGCTGCATGCGCCCGTCTTGGAGATTGATTATTCACAACCTGCCGAGTCGCTAGCCCGCATGGCACCCGTTTATGAAAATGCCCGAAAATTATGCAGATTCCTTGACATTAGTTCGGTCGTCGCACATGCCGAGCTCGACCGTATAAAAGATTTTCCGTTAACCGGCCGAATGGAAAACGCCGCCTTTATTTGGGATTCCTTAGTCGGGATCATGTCCGGCTCCGGAATAGGTATAAACATAGAGAACCATTGCGAGGCCGAACCATCTCTCCTGATAGGGATTTTTAAAAAAATCAGTTCCAAATATTTAGGAATGTGCATAGACCCCGGCCATTTCAATGTTTTCAGCGAATTGAGCGCTGAGGAATGGATAGAGAGCTACCCTCCCGGCTCGATAAGAGAAGTGCATCTTGCCGACAATAAAGGCGACCGTGACTCTCATCTTCCTCTCGGGGATGGCAATATAGATTTTGCCGCGCTTTTTAACATATTTGAAAAACGCGACGAAAACCCTGCATATGTGCTCGAGCCTAATAATATCGCCGAAACGCAAAAAAGCCTTTCTTATCTCAGGGGTATAGTAAGTATTGAATAATATTTTTGCTCCGCAGATGGAGCGCGCGTTTTGAAAATGAAAAATAGGGAAATCATACTCGACATATACAAAAAATTATACGCGCATTTCGGACCTCAACACTGGTGGCCCGCCAAAAGCAGTTTTGAGGTAATGGTAGGAGCCATCCTTACGCAAAACGCCGCGTGGTCAAACGTAGAAAAAGCAATACATAACCTTAAGAAAAAAAAATTGCTTTCACCGGAAAGGATGCGGGTTACGCCGCTTTCACGCCTCGCCGGTTTAGTGCGACCGTCGGGCTTCTATAACGAGAAGGCCAGAAAGCTAAAGACTTTTGTAAGATTCTTAAAACGCCTCTCCGGAGGCGACATAAAAAAACTCCAAAAATACAGCATGCCCGAGCTTCGGGAGAGGCTTTTAGGCGTAAAGGGAATAGGAGAAGAGACGGCCGATAGCATACTTTTGTACGCCGTGCATAAACCTGTTTTTGTGGTGGACGCATACACGAAGCGGATATTTTCCAGGCACGGTTTGATGGTCAAGGACGCTTCTTACTCGTCAGCCCAGGCGTTTTTTATGGACAACATGCCTAAACAGGAAAAACTCTTTAACGAATACCACGCCCTGATCGTGGAAACAGGCAAAAAATACTGCAAAAAACGAAAGCCGAAATGCAACCTATGTCCGCTTTCAGGCTTAAAGAGAGACATCGGGCTTTATGAGAAATTTTCTATATAGTGACATATAGAAACTGAAATATGGTATAATAAAAAACAAACAGGGGGTGTTTTATGATTTTTGGCTTATTCGAGAAAAAAAGACGTATTGAAGAATTGGGAGAGCCGATAGGGGAGGTAACGCATTTCTTTCCTCATGTAAAAGCCGCCGTTATTAAAATAAAAAAAGAAACGCTGTCAGTGGGGGATACGCTTTATATAAAGGGTCACACGACCGATTTTGAGCAGAAAATAAAGAGCATGCAGGTTAATCACTCGCCTGTTGATGTGGCGAAAAGAGGCCAGGAAATCGGCCTTAAGGTAAGGTCGAAAGTAAGACACGGCGACAAAGTGTACAAGGTTTCGTGACAGCCTGATATTGCGGATCTCCGGGGATCACGTAACATGCCGGGTTAAATTTTAACCTTGATATTGCATCCAATATAATATATAATCGGGCACTATGAATAACAGGCTATACAGAAAAATATTGTTAGGACTCGGCTTTGACTGCAAGGACGGCCATGTGCGCATAACCAAGGGCGCAAACTTCCGTCTTTACGGCGGCTCAAAAAAGACGCATGAGCTCATGCAGGAAAAAGCCATAAAATTCAATGAGCACCTTGATAAAGAGCACAAGACTCTTGATAGTTTGAGTAAAGAGGAATTTAAAGAGATCGCCAGAAAAATCGGCTTGCATGTGCCGGACAATCACAGCGATTGAGAAGAAGTGTAAACCGGGCAAGTCTTTAGCAAGTATACGCCGTATATCGCAGCCATCCCCTGCCTTAATTCCCTGATAACAAATATGATAAGAAAAGGAACGAGTTTACTTCCGCTTCACTATGGGAGCGCTCCCCGCTGGCTTTTTGAAAGAATGGTAAAGCTTTCCCGGGAGATTATTCTGGCTATATCCGGGGATTTCGGGGCCGAAGATCTCCTTGAGAGGTTATCCGACCCCTACTGGTTTCAGGCCTTCGGTTGCGCCCTGGGGTTTGACTGGCATTCATCCGGCCTTACCACTACAGTGTGCGGTGCCATAAAAGAGGCTTTGAGAGACATAGGAGGGGACTTAGGGCTTTATGCCGCTGGCGGCAAGGGGGCGACATCAAGAAAAACGCCGGATGAAATCGAGAATATCATAGAGCGGCGCGCGGTTTGCCTTGATGCGCAAAAATTCATTTACGCAAGCAGGATGTCGGCAAAAGTGGACAATACGGCCCTTCAGGACGGATACCAGCTTTACCACCATTCTTTCTTGTTTTCAAAATCCGGCGCATGGGCCGTAATACAACAGGGGATGAATCCGAAAACGCGCTGGGCAAGGCGCTACCATTGGCTGGGCAGCCATGTGCGAGATTTTGTCAACGAGCCGGAGAAAGCCATCTGCTGCGATTGTAAAAACGAGGTATTTAACATGGTAGCGAAAGAAAGTGAGAATGCCCGACGGGATACGGCGCGTCTTTCCGGGGAAAAACCCGATATTCTTATAAATGAGATTGAGAAAGTTTCTCAGCTTAAACTCCCCAGGGAACATGAGTTGTTTTTTGGGAATTTGCGAAAAGCAAGTCTCCGAAAAATTCTTTTGAGTACTTACGAAAAAAAGCCAGACACCTTTGAACGCCTGCTGGGGATTCAGGGTGTGGGACCCAAGACCATACGGTCGCTTGCGCTTCTTTCGGAACTTATTTACGATTCCAAGGTTTCGCGGGAAGACCCTGTAAAGTACAGTTTTGCGCATGGCGGCAAAGACGGCCACCCTTATCCCATAGAGCGCAGCCATTACGATAGTTCCATAGCTATATTAAAAAAGGCGCTGAACGAGGCGAAGCTCGGAAGGTCAGATAAGAAAAACGCTTTTAAAAGACTTGCTACACACAACTTTTAATGTTATTATATTGTAATCTAAGTTGGGCAGAGTATTGCAAAGGTAAGTTTAATCTCCCCGACTTATCGAATCCCGGCAGGCCCGGGAATAAGAGAGTTGTGGAAGAGGGAAGGAGCCCCGGCCCTTCCACCTTAGATGGCGAGACCGTGGCTCCACCGAACTTGTAACGGAGGTGAGACAATGCCAAAGATTACCATAGACAGAAGCCTATGTACGGGTTGCGGCCTGTGTGCGTCATTATGTCCGGACGCATTCGAGGTTGGCGATGACAATATAGCCAAGGTCATAGGTTCTTCATGCGGAGATCAGAGTATTGAAGAAGTAGCTTCACAGTGCCCGGTTGAGGCTATAAAAGTAGATTAGTTTTGTTTTATTGCATAGATTAAGCTGTGAAAGTGCTTGCGGGAAGAGGCGGAAAGGCGCTGACTTTTTCGCCGCGTTCTGCAGGCACTTTTGTATAGTGGAGCCGCCTAGGCTCCCTCCCCGAAGCAGAAATCACTTTTCTCTTCGTATTCTGCGGAGGGGATTAAAAAACGCAAACCACATATAAACGGCAAAGGCCGGTTATGAAAAAAGAACGCTTTAAAAATATCGCCCTAAAAGCCGCCATGGAGGCGGGACGCTATATAAAGAAAAGCGTGGGCAAAATAAAAAGCATACGCTATAAGGGCGAAATAAACGTTGTTACAGACATAGACAAGAGAGCTGAAAAAATCATAGTAGATACCATAAAAAATAAATGTCCGGGCCACGATTTTCTGGCGGAAGAAAATAGCTACAAAAGTACAGGTTCAGATTACAGGTGGATTATAGACCCTCTGGACGGCACTACGAATT
>JAFGLX010000106.1 GCA_016927795.1 Candidatus Omnitrophota bacterium | reverse complement strand
GCCTCGAACAGATACCTGGCGCTATCTTTATCGCCTATTATCTCAACGGGCACACTCAGAAGGACGGGCTCATTATGCTTTTCAAGCAAGGTTAGAAAAAGAGGTATGTTTTCGCTTATGAAATTTTTGTACAGGTCTACCAGAGACAATTCTCCGTTTTCTGCGGTCCGGCTATCGCGTGTTATTTTGTTTTTCTCCGGTTTGTTGTCCGGCGAAGGCGCGTTAGCATACTCATTTTTTGAGACGTTATTACCGACGGCATCCGGGGATGGAGATATTGTCAAACTGCGCGCTCCTTCCGGCAGGGTGTTACTTTCTATCCTATGAAGAGCTTCTACGGGTTTATATCCGTTGCCCCGCCCGATTATAACCCCTTCCCTTTTGACGCCTATAAACGCAAGATACGTATCTATAACATCGCTACCTTTTATGTGTTGCGCTCCTGCTTGGAGCCTGTAGTTTCCCCAGCCGGTTTTTGAAAAAGGTTTTATAATCGGAGCTCTGCCTATTATATCTTCACTTATCCGCACCCCTCCGTCTAAGGCATCCTGCAATGCCCTCAAAAAAATATGAAATTCATAAAAATCGAATTCGTTTTCCTTTGTGGACTTGCCTTTTTCGATGTCCAGATAGTCCAGCGTGCCATATTTTTCTATTGCCCTGTCGGCTTTTTCCACAACTTGCCAGATTTCCCGTTGTCTTCCCTCATCTAATTTTGTATTTATATAGTCTTGGACGACCCCCCTTTTTATAAAGTATACAAGAGTTTCTATATTGGCGATTTGTCCTTCGATTTCTGTGCCTGGCGTTGCATTCTCTCCCAGAAGACCCATTAAGACGGGAAAAGCCCCTTTTTTTCTATATTCTTTTTCCGCGTATCCGGCTACCGCGCGTATCCTATTATCAGAAACTTTTACAACGCCGAGCCTCGCGACGCGTTCTCTTTTTTCATCAATATCATCAAAACCGAGTTTGACCATATATTTTGAGTCAACCCGCCCTTCTATTGTCCGTGTTTCGACCCACGAGTCTATAGGCGCCCATCGGGCGCTCAGCCTGTAAGTTTTTTTGTTTCTTCCGATTGTGTATATTTTTCCGTTTAATCTAACGAGATTCGACATCAGCGTGTCAGCGGGCGATTTTTGCTTTCTGAAAATAATACCCAAAGAGCATGCGTAACCGGAAAGAATAACGGTTATGGTCGGTATGAAAGAATAAGGATTACTGAAGGGGCTTTTTCCGAGGAGCATCTCTATAAGCGCGGCAAAAAGGGCTATCGAGGCAAGAAGCGGCATAATGCTTGAGAGGTCGCACTCGTTAACTTTTCTTACAATCTTTCTGTTGAAGAACCACTGCGTACCGGAAAGAAAACCCGCGATAAACATAATGGATATAGTAAGGAGCAGGGATATGTCCGTTCCTTCTAAAGTAAAGAGGGAACTGCCGGCCACAAAACCGCCTATGACCATAAGCGCAGGTACACAGACCGAATGCCTGAAACCCACTATTACCATAGGAAGATATTTTAATAATTTTTCGGCCTCGTATTTTGAGTAGAAATCGTTCTCTCCTGCCTTGGATTTATATACGTCCGAGAATATTTTCCGCACAAGAAAAGTCGGGAAAGCCCACAAAATACCGATAAGGAGAGCCAGCGCGATCCATCCAGGATTATTCAGCACTTCTGGATTAGCCCGCCATTCCAGATAGATTAGGGCGGCAAGCGAAGAAGCAGTACCGGCCAGCGCCGCAAGCTTTAAATCCCACCCTTCTTTTTCGTGCAGATAGAAGTAAGATAAAAATTGCGTAACGCCAAAATCAAATGCGGCAAAAGTAAGCGCTATCGCCACAGATATGTAGGAAAAAACCCAGAATGTACCCAGCGTGGCCAGGAGGACTATGGCGGTAAAAACCGCCATAATTTTTTTGTGAGACCCTTTCTCTCTCCACTTCAAAAGGTTCCACGTTTCATAAGCTTCTTTATAGACATCTCTCATCCTGCCCGAACGTGTTTTATAACTTCCCATAAGGGGCATAAAAACCAAGAATACCCATACGCAGACAGAAGCATAAAACCAGGTTGTGGTTGTCAGCGGGTGTATATTGGGAGTTTTTATAAAACCCACAAGGACAAAACCGGAAGCGCCCGCAATTACGCTTGTAAAAAGCATAAATAAGGGATGTTTTTCGAAGAAATCAGAAATTTGTCTAAGTGTAATGGCCGTACGGGATATCGCAGGTTCAGAGTTCCGAAGGGGCTTCTCGGGCGAATCCTCTAATTTCGACGGGATATTTTCCGGCGGGTCGGTGTTTACATCGGTTCCATGCGGAGTTCCAGTATTTACATGTTTAGCAGTTTTCGTATAGCTCTCGCCGTCGGGTATTGCAGCCGGCGGAGCCGGTAAAGCCTTAACTTCCCGGAGAAGTTGTATTTTTATTTCGTGTATATCTTTTTTTTCTATCTCATGCCAGTTTTTACCCCAAAGAAATGCGTTATCGCGCAGGCTTGAATCGGATATCCTTATGCAATAATCGCTTTTAGGCAGGCCTATTCGTATGCCGCATTCGTCGCGCGTGAATTCACAGTCGCCTTCCGCCGGTTCTATAGTTCTTTTCCACAACGAGACGTCATCCAGATAAATGTTATCCAATGTCTTTCCCCCCGGCCATCCCAAAGCACGTTCTTTTACAATCTCAAATATAAGTAAGGCCTGGGCTTCGCTGCGAGTTCGGCAGTTTGTGAAAAGAGATCCGGGATGCAGCGCGGGCGTGTTTATGTCGGCAGGCGCGGCGCTATTTATAAAAATTAAATGCGCCAGGAATACCGCGGTAATCTTGAACCAAAAATTGTGATATAAATTTCTAAACATGATAAGGTCATAATATAGCATAAAATATTGAGCTTTATGTCACAGATATGTAACTTTTTCAGATATTTTATTCCTAACAGGTGTATAACCACCTCCGATCCCGGGTCGGAGGTGGTTATGACATTTTTTCGCTTGACATATACTCTCGTATATAGTACTATAAGTCCCCAGGAAAACGCTCAACAAGGGGGGAGTGTAGTAGAAGAGTGGGAGAAACCCACTCTTTATTTTTGGCGTATAAGCATAACTTGCGGACAGGTATTCACTTATAAGTTGAATCTACAGTGTGGGTTTTGGGATTCCCATGAAGGTTAGCGATAAACTAAAGGAAATAATTGCGTCTACAGCCGAATCGGAGGGGTATGCCGTACTTGAAATCACACCGAGACGCGAGGGCGGCAGATTAGTTTTGAGAGTAATAGCGGACAACGAAGGCGGCATAACGATAGACGAATGCGCCACTTTAAATAACAAATTGAGCGAACTTATGGACAAGGAGAATTTAATGGATGGGCCATACGTGCTGGAGGTGTCCTCGCCGGGTCTCGACAAGAAGCTTGAGACCGACAGCGATTTCAGGTGGGCGCTCGGCAAAAAAATAAAGGTAACTACTTATACGCCTGTTGACGGCGACAAAGTATTTTCCGGGGTACTTTTAGGATTAGGGGACGGTACAATAGTTATTGAGGAAAACGGCGTTTCCGTTGAAATTTCCAGGGAGAAAATAGCCGGTGCCAGGTTAAACGAGATTGACGCCGATTTTTAGTACTTGCGCAAACGGTAAACGAACGTTTGGCGCCTAAACCGGCGTGCCACGAAAGAACGGTATAGATCGGAGAAGCAAATGAACAACGATATTTTAATGATAATTGACTCTATTGAAAGGGAAAAGGGTGTATCTAAAGAGGTCCTTTTTTCGGCTATCGAATCGGCCCTATTAAGCGCTGCCAAAAAGATACTTGGCAAACACAGGACGGATATAGAGGTTACGATAGACAGGGAAACCGGCAAAATAAAAGTTACAGGCGGGGACAAGGAGATCGAGTCCGGCGAATTCGGCAGGATAGCTGCCCAAACGGCAAAACAGGTAATAATTCAAAAAATAAGAGAGGCCGAGAGAGAGGTTATTTTCGACGATTTTCACAAGAAGGTAGGTGGCATAGTTACGGGTTCCGTGCATAGATTCGAAAAAGGAACCATCATTGTGGAGCTTGGCAAGACTGAGGCTATATTGCCTAAGTCGCAGCAGTGCCCTAACGAGAAATATAAACAGGGAGACAGTGTGCGCGCTTATGTACTTGAGGTCAACAAAACAAGCCACGGTCCGCAGATAGTCGTTTCAAGGTCAGACGCGGCTTTTGTCAAAAAACTTTTTGAGTTAGAGGTACCCGAAATTTCGGAAGGCATAGTGGAAATAAAGTCGATATCCCGGGAAGCCGGCGAGCGGACCAAAATAGCGGTTCAGTCCAAAGACGAGAAGATTGACCCTGTCGGAGCCTGCGTCGGCATGAGAGGCGCGCGGGTTAAAGATATAGTGAAAGAGCTGCGCGGCGAGAAGATAGATATAGTACGGTGGAGCGATGACACGACCGAATATCTTAAGGCAGCCCTTAATCCGGCGCAAATTTCTAAGATTAAAATAGACAAAGAAAAGAAAACTATAGAAGTTATCGTTAAAGAGGACCAGCTTTCGATAGCTATAGGCAAACACGGACAGAATGTGAGGCTAGCCTCGAGACTTATCGGCTGGGAACTTGATATAAGGGCAGAGGGCAAGGAAAAGGTCGAATCTGAGAAGGATAAAAAAGAAAAGCCGAAGGAGAAAGAGCCTAAGAAAAAGGCGCTTTCCCTGAAATCGTTAGACGGCGTGGGTAAAAAAGCCGCAGAGACGCTTATTGAGGCGGGGTTCGATACGGTTGAGAAAATAAGAGAGGCTACTACGGAGGACCTCGTAAAATTAAACGGTATAGGAAAAAAGACGGCCGAGAAGATTATTATGTCCGCAAAGTCAAAAAAAGAAAGTGACAAATAATGAGCATACGCGTACATGCGCTAGCAAAAGAATTAGACCTAACAAGTAAGGAGCTTATCGAGAAGCTGAAGACACTCGGCGTTACCGTTAAGGGCCACATGACTGCCCTTGACGATGAAACCGCGGAGATTATGCGCCATGAGACGGCGGGAAAAAGCGAGAAGACAGGCAAAAAAGAGACTAAGCCTGCAATCAAAAAAGAAGCCAAAATCGAGAGGG
>JAFGLX010000105.1 GCA_016927795.1 Candidatus Omnitrophota bacterium | reverse complement strand
TATCTGTGCGAAAAGGGAGCATAAAAACGAATGTCACGCATAGAGCTCAGAGCCAATGCACCTCTGGAGCGTGCGTTAAGACGCTTCAAAAGAAAAGTGGAAAGAGAAGGTATTCTAAAAATACTCAAAGCTCGTAAACACTACGAAAAACCGAGCGAGCAAAGGAGAAAAAAGCAACGAAACCTCTGGTAGCCAAAAAATCTTTCTTTTTGTTAGTCGCTATCCTTGTGTGTGAAACGGCTTTATTTGCCGGGGTGTCTCGGCCGGAAAAGGTACCAACGGACAAAAGTACCCCGGCCCACCTTACAGAAAACCTTCCCGAAAACAATCTAATAAAAGAAACTCTTAAAAACGGGCTCACGGTACTAATAAAAGTGGATATATCCCATCCGATAACCGCAATCCACGCAACAATACGGGCAGGCTTGTCCACAGAGGGAGAGTACGCCGGCAGCGGAATCTCGCATTTTATCGAACATATGCTTTTTAAGGGCACTGAAAAACGCGGCCCCTCCAGCATAGAGGACGAGGTTAAATCATACGGCGGCATAATAAACGCCTCAACAGGCATGGACGCAACCGATATACACATAACACTACCCAGCGACTATACCGAAAAGGCGCTTGAGCTCATGGAAGACATAACGTTTCATCCGTTGTTCGACGCATCGGAAATTGAAAAAGAGCGCCAGGTTATATTGCAAGAGATCAGACTCGGAGCCGACGACCCCGCAAAACACATTATGCAAACTCTCTGGACTGCTTCATACCTCGAACACCCATACAAGCTGCCGATTATAGGCTACGCCGATTTATTCAAAGACTTAAGACGCGAAGACCTCTTAAAGTATCATGCGTCGCATTATGCGCCCAACAATGCCATACTGACTGTTGTAGGCGACGTATCCGCGGAAACCGTTCTTTCGCAAATAAAAGATATTTTCGGAAAAAACAAAATGAGAAAGTACCCTCCTGCCCTGGTACCCATAGAGCAGCCGCAGAATTCGACGCGAGAGGCGACTGACTACGCCGAGATAAACCTTGGCTATCTCGCCATGGGCTACCATACAACAGAATTTTCAAATCCGGACCTCTACGCACTGGATGTGTTTAGCATAATCCTGGGAGGGTGGGACGGTTCGCGGCTTAACAAGACACTTGTTAAAGAAAAGCGTCTTGTATACACGATAAATTCGTTTAATTATACACCACGCTATCCGGGACTGTTCATCATATACGCTATGGGTGATAGCGGGAATTTGAAGAAGGCGAAAGACGACATCCTGGGAGAAATAGAAAAAATAAGTTCCTACGGGGTTACCGCCGAAGAGCTGAGCGCGGCAAAAAACATGGTGATGGCTGATTATATCAACTCTCTCGAGACGGCGGGAGGGCTGGCGCGCGCAATATCAGAAGGTGAATTTTTTGCGCAGGACCCGACATTTTTCAAAAAATACGTTGAAAGCATAAAAAAAGTCGAT
The DNA here is from genome assembly GCA_016927795.1 of Candidatus Omnitrophota bacterium. Lineage (GTDB taxonomy): Bacteria > Omnitrophota > Gorgyraeia > JABMRN01 > RBG-13-46-9 > JAFGLX01. The sequence goes on along the minus strand of JAFGLX010000105.1, from coordinate 12,479 downwards.
AATGACATGATAAAAGAGACCTCACGCGCATACCTTCATCACAATAACCTTACGGTTTCGTACCTATATCCGTCTTATCTCAGCCGAAAGCCGGAGGGGCAAGAAGAACCCGTATACGCTAAAAATGCGGCGTACGAAAAAGGCTATATCCCGAAGGGGAAAGTGCCGCGTTTTAAAAAGGTGGTCCTGCCAAACGGGATACGGCTTATTATGAAAGAAGACCGCCGTATCCCTAAGGTATCCGTAGTGTGTGCTTTTTTGGGCGGGGTAAGAGCCGAAACCCAGGAAAATAACGGTATTTCAAACCTGACTGCGGCAATACTGCTCAAAGGAACCAAAAACCGCAAAGAAAGCGAGATAAAATCGTTTGCCGAGAGCATGGGGGGGCACATATCGCATTTTAGCGGCAGAAACGCCTTCGGGGTTTCTGCGGAATTCCTCAGCGAAAATACCGCCGTCATGCTGGACCTCGTCGGCGACGTGCTGCAAAATCCCGAATTCCCTGAAAGTGAAATAGAAAAGGAGAAGGAAAAACTTTATGCCGCCATAAAAGCGGAAGATGACGACATCTACAGCGTTGGTTTTCTGCGATTGCGTAAAAATATTTTCGGAAACCACCCTTACGGGATGCGCACAATAGGGGAAACAGACTCTCTCAAAAAAATCAAAAGAGCCGATCTTCAAAATTTCCACAAAAAGTTCTGCGTCGCAAAGAACGCGGTGATTTCAATGGCCGGAGACTTTGACCCCTCTGAAATGGCAAGACTTATGGAGAAAAATTTATCGCGCTTGGGTGGCGCAAATGTGCCCGAACTTAAAGAAGCTGAAACGCCTCATGTAACCGGCGTGGTGCGCCTAGACTACGAGATGGAAAAAGAACAGTCGATGCTCCTTTTTGGCTTCACAGGCGCTTCCCTATCGAGCAACGACCGGTACCCGCTTGAAATTCTATCGTCTATTCTTTCGGGCGAGAATGGGCGCCTCTACAAAAATATAAGAAATAACCTTGGTCTGTCATACACGCAGGGAACATTTAGCGCGCCGGGCATAGATAACGGCTACATAGCCTCTTTCGTGGCAACGGACATAACAAAGCTTAAAGAGGCCGAAGGCATCCTGCTAAAAGAATTAACGAACGTAAGCGGGGGCGATATATCGGGAGAGGAGATCGAGCTTGCAAAGTCGTCTCTTATAGGGCGGCATAAGATATTCCTGCAAACCCTGTCTTCCATAACCAATCAGACGGCGTTTGACGAGCTTTACGGTATCGGATACGACGCTTACCTGAATTACCCTGACAACATAAACAGGGTTACACGCGAAGACCTGCTGCGCGTGGCAAAAAAGTACATAGACCTGAAAAATTTCGTGGACATAAAAATACGGGGCAAAAGCGATGAGTAGCCGGTCCTCTTACTCGCTTTCCACCGCATGGAATTACCGCCGTCATGATACCGCAAAAAGCATTATAGACGAGGCCCGTTCTATGGGATTCGAATCGCTCGAATTAAATTTTGCCCTTACCGAGCCTCGGGTAAACGAGTTCATAGAACTGAAAAACCAGGGGTATATAAACATATCCAGTACCCATAACTTTTGCCCGTTGCCGGACGGTGTAATTCCTGAAAAAGCCTCTCCTGAATATTATTCCCTTTCCAGCCCGGACGACGAGGAAAGGGCGCTGGCTTTGAGATTTACCAAAAAGAGCATGGATTTTGCTAAAAAAGCGCAGGCAAAAGCTTTTATCATACATCTCGGAAGCGTCCGCATGAAAGACCCGACAAAGAGGCTTTTTACTACTGCGGACAAGGCGAAATTTGAAGAGAGGAAGAGAAGCGCTTTCTCGGAGAGGGCAAAAAAAGTAAAACCGTACCTTGACGCATCCTTAAAAAGCATAGGAGCGCTCACCGAATATGCCGGCCTCATAGGCCTAGATATAGCCCTTGAAAACCGCTATTACATTAAAGAATTGCCGTCTCTCGAAGAATTCAAAATTATTTTTGAGCTTTTTGATGATGAGCGTCTTTTTTACTGGCACGATACGGGCCACGCCCAGATCTACGAAAACCTTTCTATCTTAAAACATGAGGATTACCTAGAAACCCTATCAAGCCGCTTGTTGGGAATGCATCTGCATGATATAATACTTTTCGATGATCACAGGGCGCCGGGATCGGGTGAGTTTGATTTCGGGCGGTTAAAGCCTTTCGTGAAAAAAGATACAATAAAGGTAATAGAAGCGCATCGTGCCTCGTCAAAAGAAGAAGTTGAGAGGTCCCTGCCGTATCTAACAGGGATATTGGGTCAATGACAAGAAAAGCGCAGGTAGCCGGCCTATTCTATCCTGCAAAAAAAGAGGCCTTAACAAAAGCGCTGGAACACCTTGTAAGCAAGGCAGGCGGTAAAGTAGATGCAATGGGGGTAATCTCGCCGCACGCGGGTTACATCTACTCCGGACGGACTGCAGGAAGGGTTTTTTCAGCCATTAAACCTAAAACATGCTATGTAATACTGGGGCCGAACCATACCGGTTTGGGGAAAGCCTTCGGTTTAGACATGCAGGAAGCGTGGGAAACGCCTCTCGGAGAAGCGAAAATTGACAGGGAGCTGGGTGAGGCTATATTAAAAAATTCGGGTTATATATATGAAGATTCGGAGTGCCATAAAAAAGAACACTCCATAGAAGTGCAACTGCCCTTTCTGCAATACCTGAACAGGGATTTTAAATTCGTGCCGATAGCGGTGTCGGAGGCTGACGCGGAAACTTACGGAAAAATAGGCGCGGAAATCGTAAAGTCAATAAGGGAAGTTGGCAGAAACGCCACTATCATTGCCTCAAGCGATATGACCCACTACGAAATGCACGATTTGGCTAAGCAGAAGGATAAATTGGCCATAGACAGAATACTGGATTTTGACGTCAACGGATTACTCAGGACGATATACCAGCACAACATTACCATGTGTGGTTTTGTACCTGCGGCGATTATGATGAAAGCGTGTATCGAGATGGGGGCAAAAAAATCCAACTTGATAGAATATACGACAAGTGCGGAAGCCTCGGGTGACTATTCCGCGGTTGTCGGCTACGCGGGTATTGTATTGTCGTAAAAAACTATAACCAATATACAGAAGATGTCCATATTCCGCAAACGCAAGGTGGCGCTGGCCCTTGGGGGAGGCGCGGCAAGGGGCCTGGCAAATCTCGGCGTTCTAAAAGTTTTTGAAGAAGAGCGCATACCTATAGACCTCGTCGTTGGAACAAGCATAGGCGGCCTTATAGGCGCGGCTTACTGCCTGGGTGTTCCGATAGGCGTTATGGAAAAATCGGCCTTGAATTTTAAACTTGGGAAGCTGGTAGACTTAGGTCTTTCAAATACGGCAATAACCAAAGGCAAAAAACTCGCGCGCATTGTAGCAGAGTTTACCGATAAAAAAACCTTCGCCGACGCGCGCATACCGTTTGCGATAACGGCTACCGACATCGAAACAGGTGATGAGCTTGTATACACAAAGGGGAACCTCCAGGATATTGTCCGCGCAAGCTGCTCCTGGCCCGGTATTTTTCCGCCAGTAAAAATCTACGGCAGGAAACTCGCCGATGGCGGCATACGAAACAGTATACCCGTAAAAATGGCCCGGCGCCTCGGGGCCACAACAGTCATAGCAGTTGATATAGGGTTCTGTGTGCGGAAAGGCGAAATCAAAAACCTCATTCAGATGTTTATTCAATCTATACAGATTATGGGCGAGGAATTGGACGAATACCAATCGATGCAGGCCGACATAATAATAAAACCAAAACTTACCAACATAGATCAGCTCGCTTTTAACCGCGCAAAAGAGGCCATACGCGAAGGGGAAGCGGCCGCCAGAAAATCGATAAACGCCATAAGGAAAAAAGTGGGGAGAGTGCTATGGAAACGCTGATCGTTGCTCTTCTTCTGGCACTTATAGGACTTGTCGTCTTTATGCTGTTCAAAACGGAAAAAAGCCGCAATCTTGACGACAAGCTACAGGGTGTTATAACAGAAAAACTTGCGGGTTTTCAGAACAACATACAAAAAACAATGGATAATGCGCGCGACGCCGTAGAGCGCTCCAAAGACGTGATATCGGGTCATGCGGTAGAAACGCTGAAGACCATAAAAGACATGGGCCGTACGGTCGAAAAAATAGTAGAGCAGCACAGAGAGGCTCAGGAACTCGGGAATTCGCTCAAATACCTGCTTCAAACACCAAAGTTGCGCGGCAATTACGGCGAAGAAATTCTTGAGGAAATGCTGGAGCGCGTCACCCCGACCATGTGGGAACGGCAGTACAATCTTGGCGAGGGCGAGAGGGTTGATGCAGTCGTAAAATACAAAAACATCATAATACCCATTGACGCGAAATTTCCGCGCGAGACCTATGAGAAATACCTGAATTCCGAAAGCGGTGAAGATAAAAAACGTAATTGGAAACTGTATGAAGACGTGATAAAAGGCCAGATGAATTCTATAAAGGGTAAATACATAAAACCTGACGCAGGGACGTCGGACTTCGCGTTAATGTTTATTCCCTCCGAATCGATTTATTACGAAACGATGGCCGAGAAAAATTACGCCGGCGAACCCTGTCTAATATACGAATATGCCAGAAAAAGCAAGGTCATACCGGTAAGCCCTAACACTTTTTACATATTCCTGCAGATTATATTGCTGGGGGTACGCAATATCGACATAATGAAAAATGCGAAAAAGCTTGCGGAAGCGCTGGAAAAAATAGATAAGAATTTTAAGCAATTTTACGCCAGGTATGAAGAGATAGGTTCCTCTATAGAGAAAGCGAAGAAAGCCTTTGAAATAAGCGACGGTCACATAAAACGCTTTAAAAGCAACATCGAGGCAACATTAAAACTTGAGATGCCGTCCGACCCTGACTCGACGGATATCACAGAACCCGATAAGACCCCAAAATAAGCCATACCCTGACCCGCAGATTGAACCCTAAACAACGCACATAAACTAAATTCCAAGTCCATTTTCGCTTTACTATTTTATACTATTATGTTATATTATCTCCTGCTATGAAATCACGCTTTTCAATATTTTTAAGGATCGCCGTAAGCATAGGACTTGTTGCACTCCTTATATGGGGTATGCGCGATAAGTTCCCCAATGTAATAGCGACTCTAACCAAAACTAACCTTTTCATGTTTTTACTGGCTATTCTGCTTTTCGCGTTTAATATAGCCGTATTGCTTAGCTTAAGGCTCAAGCTTCTATTTGACGGGGAGATGCTCCAAATTCCGTTCGGAAAGGTGTCGCAACTTTCGTTTATCGGTTATTTTTTCAACAATTTCATGCCAACGGCGGTAGGCGGGGATATAGTAAAGGCATATTATGTAAATAAGCATACCGGCCAGACCGCTAAATCCTTTATATCGGTATTTATGGACCGGTTTATAGGGCTTTTCACTTTTATGTGCATAGCTGCGCTGGCTATAGCCGTTTCGTGGAGCAACATTGATTTTGTGCTAAGGAAATTTATTCTAATATTCGTAGTCTGCGGCATAGGCCTGTTTATCGTCATACTTAACGATTTTATCGCAAAAATTATTTTAAATTTCCTCTCAAAATTCAAACTGTGGAATATAGGTGACAGGCTATCAAAAATTTACAGAGCCGTCCATGAATACAAGAATAAGAAAGGCCTTATCATATCGGCTATGATAATTTCGACACTGGCACAGAGTTTATATTTTCTGACGGTTTATATACTGGCCAGGGCCTTGAATGTAAATATATTGATGAAAACCGTATTCCTGCTCATGCCGATAGTAAGCGTAATAAGTATGCTGCCCTCTATAGGCGGTTTAGGGCTGCGCGAAGGTGCGATAGTGGCCTTTTTCGGGCCGGTTATCGGGAGCGGGGATTCGCTTTCGGTCAGCATACTCTTGCTGGCCATGCTTCTTGTAATCAGCATTCTGGGCGCCGTAATTTACGTATCGGCCTCACAATTCAGGATTAAAAGAACCGAGATATCCAAAATAGAAGCATACCAGGTGTAATAATGCGGTCGGCTACCGCCTAAACCAAGGAGACGCGCAATGCTAAAAATACTTGTCTTGCACGGACCTAACCTCAACCTGCTCGGAAAAAGAGAGGTTGACATATACGGCAAAGTCACTATTGACGAAATAAACGGTGCTTTAAAAAAAATCGCTGAGAATAAAAAAGTAAGCCTGAAAATAGTACAATCCAATCATGAGGGAGAGATAGTAGACGTTATAGGAACCGCCAAGGCCGAAGGCACGAACGCCATTTTGATAAATCCGGCTGCATACACGCATACAAGCGTGGCCATACGGGACGCTATAGCCGCCTGCGGGATACCTGCGGTTGAGGTACACCTGTCTAACATTTATTCCAGGGAAGAGTTCCGGCATACGTCGCTTATAGCACCTGTTGCCGCAGGTCAAATCTCCGGTTTCGGGAAAACCAGTTATGCTCTGGGCCTTGAGGCAGCCATTGAGCTCGCCGATAGATAAGGCAAAATGCGCCGCAACAAAGAAAAAACGTATAACCTGAAAAACCGGAAAGAAATAAGCTACTTGAAAAGGGCCGCGGAGATAACAAAAATTATTTATTCCGATATTGCCAAGCGGATAAAGCCTGGCAGGAGAGAGAAAGAAATCGCGAACGAGCTTGAGGGCATCATAAAGAGAATGGGCCTCCGCCGCTCCTTCAGAACTATAATCGCCAGCGGTCCAAATTCGGCAAAGCCGCATGCGGCGGTATCGCCTCGTCTTATACGGGAAAATGACGCGGTGGTCGTAGACTTCGGGATAATTTATAAAGGGTATCATTCGGACATGACAAGAACCATCCTGATGAAAAACGTAAATTCTAATATACGCAAGCTGTACAAGACCGTAAGCGACGCTCAGAAATTGGCGATAAAACGCGCGTGCGCGGGCATGCGGATTTCGGAACTCGCATCCTGCGCGCATACTCTTATTAGAAAACGCGGTCTCGGGAAATATATTCTTCATTCGCTGGGACACGGCGTAGGTAAAAAAATACATGAAGCCCCGAAAATATCGGAGAAAAACAGGCGCAGGCTTAAAAAAGATATTGTCATTACTATTGAACCCGGCCTATACGTGAAAGGGGTAGGCGGAGTGCGCATCGAAGACATGGTCCTTGTGACCGCAAACGGAACAAAGGTGCTGACAAAATGATTACTGCCCGTCAATTTAAAAACGGTTTCGTCATTGAAATAGAGAAGGAGTTGTTTCTTGTAGTGGGCGCGCAACACATAAAGCCGGGTAAAGGAGGCGCGTTTGTGAGGGCGAAATTGAAAAATCTGAAAACGGGCGCCATAGCAGAAAGGACATTGCGGCCCGAAGACAGTTTCCCGCAGGCATTTATCGAGCAGAAAACAATGCAATATCTATATAAGGACCAGTCGTTATATCACCTGATGGACCAAGCTACCTACGAGCAGGTCGCTATCGAAGAGGATAAAATAGGAGAGAACGCGAAATTTCTAAAAGACGGCATGGAAATAACAGCGTATATACACAAGAACAAAATAGTGGACATAGCGCTTCCTCCGTTCGTAGAGCTAAAAGTCAGCTATACAGAACCCGGCATAAAAGGCGACACGGCGCGGGGAGGGTCTAAGCCCGCAACCCTGGAAACGGGCGCGATTGTAAAGGTGCCTCTTTTTATAAACACAAACGATATAATCAAAATCGATACGAGGACGGGTGAATACGGCGGACGGGTGTAACTGTAAGGATCTTTTTGACGGGAGGGCATCGTAGCGTTAAAAAATATGCTCGCAGAATCTTGCAGCGCTAGCGAGCGTGTATTTTAGTAAAAGGAGTCTTTATGAATATAAAAAAAATCGAAGAAGTTATACTCTTGATGGAAAAACACGGCCTTACGGAAATTGCAATCGAGGAGGAAGGCGTAAAAATCCATCTTAAGAAAGGCGCTTCGAACGTGATCGAGAAAGAATTTCAAATTGTTCCGCCCGCTAAAGAGACGTCCGCCCCGGCAAAAAAGGAAGAACGAAATCTGGTAGAAATCAAAGCCCCCATGGTAGGGACTTTTTACAGGTCGCCTGCCCCTGACGCCAAGTCGTTTGTTGAAACAGGCAACATGATAAAAGACGGTGACATACTATGTATAATCGAGGCCATGAAGCTGATGAACGAGATAAAATCGGAGATAAAAGGTAAAATTGTGGACATACTTGTTGAAAACGGCGAGCCGGTGGAATTTGGCCAGGTATTGTTCTTGGTAGAACCGGCATAAGGTTTAAACCCGATTCAACGTAATTAACGAAAAAATATGTTTTCCAAAATATTGATAGCGAACCGCGGTGAAGTGGCAGTAAGGGTAATCCGCGCGTGCAAGGAAATGGGCATACGTACCGTCGCCGTTTTTTCCGAGATAGACAGCGACTCCTTACACGTGAGGCTGGCCGACGAGGCAATCTGCATAGGAAAGGCCCCTCCGAGCGACAGTTACCTCAATACGCCCAGCATAATAAGCGCCGCGGAGATAACGGATGTAGAAGCGATACACCCCGGATACGGGTTTCTGGCAGAAGACGCACATTTTGCGGAGATATGCGAGTCGTGTCAGATAAAATTTATCGGGCCCACGCCGGACTCCATACGGCTTATGGGAGATAAAATGGCGGCAAAAAACGTAGCTAAAAAAGCGGGTCTCCCTATCATACCCGGAAGCTTCGACGTCGTAAAGACAAAAGAAGAGGCTTTAAAGGTAGCCAAAAAAATAAAATATCCCGTAATAATAAAAGCTGCTTTGGGCGGCGGCGGCAAGGGCATGCGCATATGCCATAACGACATACGGCTCGTGAGCGCGTTTCTTACCGCCCAGAGAGAAGCAGAAGCGGCCTTCGGTAATTCCAGTGTTTATATCGAGAAATATATCGAAGAGCCGCGTCACATAGAGATTCAGCTTTTGGGCGATTTACACGGCCATATCGTGCACCTCGGGGAAAGAGACTGTACGGTACAGAGGCGGCACCAAAAGCTCATAGAAGAATCTCCGTCTCCGGCGGTTGATAAAAAAATAAGAAAAAAAATGGGCGAACTGGCCATAAAGTGCGCAAAATCAATCGGTTACGCTAACGCAGGCACAATAGAATTCCTTTTGGACAAAAATAATAATTTCTATTTTATGGAAATGAACACAAGGGTACAGGTCGAGCACGCGGTAACGGAAATGCTTACAGGTATCGACATCGTAAAGGAACAGATCAAAATTGCAAACGGCGAAAGATTGCGCTACAAACAGGACGACATCGAAATAAAAGGATGTGCGATCGAGTGCCGCGTCTATGCCGAAGACCCGGACCACGACTTCCGGCCATGTCCGGGCAGAATAACGGCGCTTAGCGTACCGGGCGGGCCGGGCGTCAGAGTAGATACGCACATATATTCCGGTTACGAGATATCGCCTTATTACGATTCCATGATCGCAAAGTTGATAAGTCACGGCGACACCCGAAAGTCGGCCATTTCGACAATGCAGCGCGCGCTGGAAGAGTTCATTATCGAGCCCATAAAGACCACTGTTTCCTTTCATAAGCAGGTTATGGCGGATACCTCGTTTCTTAGGGGTAAATTTTCCACGGCCTTCGCCGAGCAGCTTTTGGAAAAGGGTGAAAAGCCGGCGACATTATAGTTACGGAAGGTGGAGTATTTATTGTATAGTTGGAGGTAAAAAATGAGATTTTTAAAACGTTTGATAATAATTTTGCACGCTGTGATACTTTTGGCTATCGGCTCTATTTTCGTCCTTATGTATTTCAATGTGCTTACGCCTGATAACATAACCCAAGCCGTAAGTTACATCTATAACCAGCCGGACATAAAACTGGTTTTTGGCATAGCGGGCGTTCTTTTTGTTGCCGGTGGACTTCTCATGGCCCAGATCAATCTGGGTAAACTGCAGACAGAAAAAACTATAGCGTTCGATAATCCTGAGGGCCAGGTAACCGTTTCGCTTTCCGCGATCGAGGATTTTATAAAAAAGAGCATCCGGCACATAGAGGAGGTCAAAGAACTGCGGGCCAACGTTACCGCAAGCAAACGCGGCATCAACATATCGTGCAAGGCCACTATTTTCGCGGATACAAATATACCCGAAATTACCGAACGCATCCAGAATATCGTTAAGGCAAAGGTGCGGGATATGCTCGGTGTTGAGGAGGCTATAAATATAAAGATTAACGTAATCAAAATCTCTTTGAGGGGAAAAGGGGAAAATCAGCCCGCCCCAATCCGGGCGAATGAGGAAACGTCAAGGCGCATGCCGTTTGGCGACGTGGATGTCGGTTCGTGAGGGTTTTTATACCCTTGCCCGTTAGATTTATTTTATTAAGGAGAAAAATATGAAGCTTAAAAAAATCAGGAGAATCGGCGTATTGACAGGCGGCGGGGACTGCCCCGGACTAAATCCAACTATAAGAGCGATAACGAGAAAGGCCCTTAAAGAAAAGGTGACGGTAATAGGGATTAAAAACGGATGGAAAGGCCTGATTAAAAGGAATACGGCCATTCTTGACCGCCAGGCCGTATCCGGTATTCTGCCTAAAGGCGGTACTATACTCGGCACAAGCCGCACAAATCCTTACAAGCAGGAAGGGGACCTGGCGAAGCTTAAAAAAAATATTCGCGCTTTGAGGCTTGACATGCTTATAGCCATTGGCGGCGAAGACACTCTCGGGGTAGCTTCCAAGCTTTATAAGGAAGGCGTGAACGTTATAGGGGTGCCAAAAACCATCGATAACGACCTATCGTGCACCGATTTCACCTTCGGTTTTGATACGGCGGTTAATATAGCGACCGAGGCGATCGATAGGTTGCACACAACGGCCGAGAGCCATCATCGCATAATGGTCGTAGAAATCATGGGCCGGCATGCCGGATGGATTACAACGTATGCCGGGATAGCCGGTGGCGCGGACATTATACTAATACCAGAGGTTCCCTTCGACTTCAATGAAGTATGTGAAATCATAAAAAAGCGGCACAAAACCGGGAGAGACTTCAGCATCGTTGTTGTTGCTGAAGGTGCGAAATTCAAAAACGAAAAATTTATTTTAAAAACCGAGAAAAAAGACGCTTTCGGACACGTAATCCTGGGTGGAATAGGGCAAACGCTTGCGGCTGAGATAGAGAAAAAAACCGGTTTTGAAACGCGCGTTACGGTACTGGGACACATTCAGCGAGGCGGCACGCCCAGCGCATTCGACAGGGTCCTGGCAACCAGGTTCGGCATAAAAGCCGTGGAATTGGCGCTTGAAAAAGACTTTGGCAAGATGGTTGCGCTAAAAGGCAATAAAATCGTTAGCGTGCCGCTTAAGGCGGCTGTCGGCAAGCTTAAAACCGTAAACAAAGAACTCTACGATATAGCAAAGATATTTTTTGGATAAAAACTTTTTTCAGGCAAAAATATGCAGGACGACATAAAAACTGCGATTGAAAAAAACCGCGCTACCATAGCTTCCCTTGCGTCAAATAAAATGCTTGCAGCTATAGAAAAAGCCGCGTCTATCGCAATCGGTGCTATCAAAAAAGGTGGGAAATTAATAGTTTTCGGTAACGGTGGAAGCGCCGCCGACAGCCAGCATATGGCCGCAGAACTTGTAGGGCGGTTCAAAAAAGAACGAAAAGCGTTGCCTGCCATTGCGCTGACCACAAACAGCTCGATACTAACGGCTCTGGCAAACGACTACGATTATGGCTTAACTTTCGCAAGGCAAGTTGAGGCCTTGGGCAAAGCCGGTGATGTCGCTATCGGTATCTCGACAAGCGGCAAGGCGGCTAACGTTATTGACGCGATAGCCAAGGCAAAAAAACTTGGCCTGACAACGATAGGTCTTACGGGCAAAGATGGAGGGCACCTTAAGGATTTAGCGGATTTACCGATCGTTGTCGAATCAGACGATACCCCAAGAATCCAGGAGGCGCACATTTTAATAATCCACGTATTATGCGAGTTAATAGAGGCCGGGGCTGCCTGATAAAAACCCGTGCCGTTTGGCCATGAACAAAATAAAAAACATCAAGTCGATAGCAAAGATAACGGCTGTGCTTAGAAAGCGCGGCAAAAAAATAGTCTTTACAAATGGCTGTTTCGACATACTTCATTACGGTCATCTAAAATATCTTAAAAAATGCAAAAATCTCGGTGACGTATTAATCGTAGGATTAAACAGCGATTCGTCCGTAAAAAAACTTAAGGGAGCTGGGCGCCCTTTGACAAAACAGGCCGAAAGAGCAGCGGTGCTTTCGGCGCTTGAATTCGTGGATTATGTCGTGATATTCGGTGAAAGCACTCCCGCCAGGCTTATTGAGTCCGTTGCGCCGGACATTCTGGCTAAAGGGGGTGATTGGCGTCCCGAAAGCATCGTGGGAGGCAAATACGTAAAAACACGGGGGGGGCGGG
>JAFGLX010000104.1 GCA_016927795.1 Candidatus Omnitrophota bacterium | reverse complement strand
CAGGTCAAATGACCCGTCTTCGAACGGTAAATTCCGTATGTTTGCTTCTTTTAAAGTAACTCCCTCTACGCTTTCGTCATAAATTTCAAGATCGACGCCAAACGCTTCGATTTTATCCCGGTATGTATCCTTAAGCTGGCGGATGGCATTTCCGTTGGGCCCGCATCCTAACTCCAGCACTTTAACCGGCCTCTCAGATTGCCGGATAACGTCGTCTATCGCAAATATCATAGTAGGCGCTTTATCAATCTCGGCAAAACTCCTATTGCTCCAGTCCGGATCATTGCGATGGAAAACTTGCCATAAGAACCTTTCTTCATCATCCGAGGTTATAACCTTCATCTCCAATAAGCGGAAAATAATACTCCCGCCCGTTTGGCCGTTGACAATACAGCTCATATGGCGCACAGGCTCGGGGAATTTCCGCCAGGCCGCAATGATCTTTGCCTTCAGGCCCTTCGGGAACGCCAGGTCAATGCCGTTTTTGCTCCAGAGGTAATCAAATAGAAGTGAATGTTCCTCCGGTGTGAGGGGATCATCCATCTTGTTTAGTTTGTCATATACGTCATAAGTATGTATAACCGCCTCTTCCGGCGTTAGTCCTATTTTGCTGATTATCCGCCGGGCCCGGGCTTCGCCGTCTTTTGAAATTCCGGAGACAGGAGCGCGCTCAGCGACTACCGATGTTGGAGCATCTTGGGCAAAGTAGCCGCTGGCGCGTCCTGCCTCCGGACCGTTACCTTCAATATTTTTATACTCGTTTACGCCTGTCCAATGCCAGAATTTCGTATTTAGGCCGTCAATCTCTACGTCGACCTCTTTCCAGCCGTTTGCAAACGGCAGAACGTAGTTTTCTCTTAAATTAGCCTGCATGATCCTGGTCCTGAGATTTTTCTTATACCAATCTTCTCTGTCTTTCGCTGTCGAGGCATAAAAATGTTTAAACCCCGATCTTCCGGCCAATTCCATGATATGCATGATCGCTCCGGAACTCCAGGGGCCGTACTGCGCTATTCTTCGCGCTTTGGGTTTTATCTGACGGTAGCCTCTACTGGGGTGGACCTCTCTAAAGCGCAGTCCAAGGTCTTCGCCGCATTTAACGATCTCTATCCTAAGAACGCCGAATAACCCGCTGCTCGGCACCCTGTCATCGCCGGCAGGCATCTCAAGCAGTTCAAGTTCAGGATGCACTCCTATGCATTCTTCCGTGGGTTCGATCTCAAACTCATGCGTGATGTCGTCGTATCTTACGCTAGCGCTAAAGCTGTCATTTTCGCCCCACGAAAACCTCGGATCTCTTTTTAATAGGTTCAAGAGGGAGGCAAATTCTTTCAGGTTCAATTTGCGGTGGTCTGGCATCTTTGTTATTTCATGAATATCCGGAGATATGATGGCGGGTTCCATGTTGACTTTATATAATCCGTTAGTGGACCGGCCGTCAAACCTGCCGTAAGTGCCGATAATATCTTCTTCTGATATCTTTCGGGCGTGGCGGAACACTTCCCCAAAATAATGCATGATCGGCGTGTCGCCATTCTCGCTCCAATCGGTTTTATCGGTCAAAAGATAAGCGGGTGACTTAAGTAGCTCCCTGGCCTTTATCAGCCATTTTCGAGGGGTCCCTTCGGGAACAGCAGCTAAATCTATTAAAGTAACAAGGTCAAAACTTCCTGCTTCCAGCCTGTGTTTTTTGAGATCCAGCTCACCTATTTCGCTGCGTATTGCCATGAAATGATACTCGCCCGACAGGCCCTCCTTTCGGGCATCGCTGACGATCTTTCCATGAAACTTGTTAGTCAGCATTATTTCCTGTTCCCGCATGTCTACATATACCACTTCGATCCCCAATAAATAGAGAAAGTGCGGTAACACCGGCATGCTGCTGCCTACCACTAATACTTTGCGTATACCAAGATCGATAATCTTTTTCACTAATTCCGCACAGTCGTCCAAGGAATCTACATCTACTTTGCTAAAACCATGATCATGATTGAGGCGGGGTAAAAGAAAAGAACGAACTTCCTTTATGGACGGATACCTGGCCTCATTCTTGCCCTTTGCCATGTTCGGCTCTTCGGGTTTGGGTTTTTTAGCCCCGGCAGCGGGCGTGATTTCATCAGAAATCGCCTTTTTGGTTATGATAATGGGTTCGCCTTCGGTGATTTCGTAAGCTATTCCGAGACTGTCAAGCGCAGGACGTATATCTTGCGACTCAGTGGACTTGCTGATAGCGAACTTGCCGCCGGGCGCAAGAACGCGCATCGCTTCAGATATGCTTTTCTTCAGCGTTTCTCCTGTAAACGCGTCCATGGCCAGATATTCATAGATCAGGTCGAAAGAATTATCCTCAAAAGGCAGGTTTCTTATGTTTGTCTGTTTTAAAGTAACGCCTTCTATATTCTCGTCGTAAATTTCCAGATCAACGCCAAAAGCTTCTACGCTATCTCCATGATAGCTTTTGAGGTCACGAATGGCCCGGCCTTCCGGACCGCAGCCAAGGTCCAATATCTTAAGCGGCTTAGAAGCTTGTTCAATTTCCCTGTCTATTAAAGCCATCATCTGGGGCGCTAATTCCCTTAGCTCATCAAGGCTTCTATTACTCCACCCTGGCGCCCGCATATGGAACAATTTCCATAAAAATCGCTCTTCTTCATCGGTTGTTACTACCCCCATTTCCACCAATTCGGCTATAACCCCTCCATGCGGGTGACCATTAAGTATGAAGCCCATGTAACATTTGGACAAACTCCACCAGAGAGGTATTAGTTTAGCCTTTAATTCTTTTGGAAATGCCAAGCCCATGCCGTCTCTGCTCCAAAAGTAATCAAACAGCGCTGAATAATCGGTGGGTGTAAGCTGGCCGCTTATTTGTTTTAACCTCGATTCATATATGGGCGTATAACGGAGAGTTTCGCCTTCTTTGAACACAAAACCTATCTTCCTTAATATTTCTTCGGCTCGGGCTTCGCCGGCGGACATGGACAAGTCTGTGAAAGACAGGAAATAATAAGCAACAACAAAACCCAAAGCAAGAACTATTGTAATAATCGGCAAGACGGACCATGCTGGCGGGGCATGGGCTGCCCAGCTATTTAAGAAACCAGCTGGAAGTAAAGTTAACAAAGCTCGCCCCGCTAATATAATTCCTGCAAGAACAAATATAAGTCCCTTTAAAGCAAACCCGCTATTTCTTGGAGGAATACCCTGCGATCGGCCTTTTTGCCCAGAAGGAACGGCAAGCTTTACAAGTTCGCCCCAAAGTTGATTTAGCTGAATTTTGATTCTTTGAGTGACTTCTATGTTCTCCCTGACAAACCTTTCTATTTCTTCGCTTGGGTTCTGCAAGACACCGGCCGCTCTAGGCTGTGCTAGATCACAAAAAACAAGAATTTGTGCGGCCAGCAAGGCATAAAGAAGCTTGCTCAATTCCTCTCTTGTCAAACCTTTCTGACCGGCTTCTTCCTGATAGCCCCTTACCATTGCCAAAAGCTGATCTTTATTCCAAAACCGCCCACCTCCTTCACCGTACGGAACTACAAGCAAGGGGTTAATGAAATCTATAATGCGGGAAGCGCACTTCGCTAGAGAAAAATCATAGATCCCGCAAATTTCGCCCCTCTCATCAAATTTTATATTGCTGCAGTTCAGGTCTGCGTGCACCATTGACTTGGGCAGTGAATGAAAATCCCCGGAACCGATTAGTTTTAAGGCGTCTAGAACGTCATCCAAACTGTCCAATAATTCATTTTCCAGCGGACTCATTTTATATCCGGGGTCTTCGCGTTTAGTTAAAAGGTCACCCTCAAACCGAAGGAGGGTCTCTTCCGGCCTTAATAGTTCAAACCGTGATAAAACATCATCCATCCTCGTTGCCGTTAAAGAATCAGCCGAAAAAACCTTGTGCATTTTAGCCATTGTTTTTCCTATTTGATAAAAATGTCCATCTGTGGCAGCTCGCCTTGAAACATTTGCCCCTTTCTCGATAAAATCCTCGACAAAGAACATCTTTTTATCTGCCTGAATGTAATAATTCCTAATGTCAATGTTCTCCTGTCTCCTGCGCAGCACTTGTGCAACCGGCAAACCCGCATACGAAAGAGCTAAGTGAAATTGTAATTCGAACTCGGCGTTTTTCCGGCCCTCGGGCAATTGTTTTATAACAAACTTGCCTTTATCCGTTTCGATAAGAAATGGTCCGGCCCTGAGTGAAATGCCGCCTGTCAGGCAGGAACATTTTTTAATTTTCAGTCCATATTCCATTTCTACGGCGTTCAGGATACTCTGCAATTTTTCAGAGTCAGTTCCTCCATGCCTGATAAAGCTCAACTCCCGCTCAAATGTTTCCCTGTCGTTTACCCAAGAAGTACTACTGGCGAGAGTTGCCTTGAAAGACCTTATTTTTTGCCAGAAAAGTGATACGCGTAGCTGGGAGGGCTTTGTTACACGGGTAAATCTAATAGGCATGTTCTGCGGGATGATCTCGGAAATGTCTTTACCAAAAAAGCCCTTCACGGACTCTTCGGTCAATTTTAAATATTTTTTCAATTTTCCGATATCGCCCACAGAAGTCCTGCATGCGGACGGCACCAGCAAAAACAAAGGCCCGCAAGGGGGTATATCGCATTGAACCAGATTTATCCCCAAATTCATAGCGCTTATAAAGGCCAGTTCCCTGGCAGACCCTTCAAATTCGAATTCGGCAGCTTGCACCAACGTCGGAACTACTCTGTTTACAAAGTCCTGTACCGGCATACCTTTTTTCTGAATCAAGTTTTTCAACTCTTCGGCTTTCTTCCTGCCGCTGGCCCATGCTTCGGGGAGCCATTCTTTATCTTTTAGGCCTTCGATTGCTTCACGAAACGCTATAGAATCCAAGTTTTCTTCAGCCCTATATATCGGGAAACAAGTATGCCCCCCGGCATAACCAGCGTTTACTTTTATGGTCTCGGGTATCGAGGTTTCTATGCCTCTTATCTTCGACAAGAAAACCTTGTCTCCGATCTCGGCCAGGGCTTTGACCGCTTCTGCGCGGATGCCCGGATAATTTATCGCCCGTCTCAGCTCATCAATGGCCTTTAAGTTTCCCTTTTTCGCAAGATAGATCAAAGCGGGCATTAATCCTGAGTGCAAATAATATACATCTACCATCTCAATAAGAAGCTCAGGTAAATTCAAGGCCATACTTGCGTTGCAGGGATCTTTAACAAATAGTGCTGTTGCCAATGCCGCAAAAAATATATTAGCAAGCATCAATAAAGCAGCAGCGGAAATAATAAATATAGAATTAAGGCCCGATGGGGCAAACAGTATAAGCGGGCCAACCAGCAGGCTTAAAACTGTCGTGGTCGTCAATAGCGTAGCTGCGGGCACTATTAAGGAAGCGGAAGAAAAATACAAAAATAATCGCTTTTTAGCAACTTTGTTAAACGGCGGCGGCGGCTTTATTGCTGTAAATATACTCCACACCAGTGAAGGAACGGCCGTCAAAAACCAGGGCACAGCAACAGTGAAAAACAGCCCCCACAAAAGAGAGATAAACCCGGTAGATGAAACAAGACCAAGGTAATTAATAGCTAAAAGAGCCGCGCCGGTAATTGCGGCTAGAGCTGCAAGAGCGACCATAAGTTCGACCAGAGCAAACCCGCCGCTTTTTGGTCCTTTACCGCCTTCCTTTTTCGTAATCGACCTCTGCACCTCGTAATGATAATCTCCTTGTTTGACGGACTTGTTTACATTTAATCTTTCATCGGTTAAAAAGCGCTCGAACATTTTGTTTGCCATTTTTGATCTGGCATTGCTGGAAATTATCGTTAACGGCGGCTCATATCTTAAAACCAATAACGTAACAGCCCTCTGCATCAAAGCCTGGCCTAAGTGATCAAAAATAACATCCAATCTCGAAGCAACCAATCGATTTGGGTCTCCGCTTCCGTCATCGTGCAATCCAGCCACACCT
>JAFGLX010000103.1 GCA_016927795.1 Candidatus Omnitrophota bacterium | reverse complement strand
TACCGCTATAAGCGTTGCCGCCAAGCCGTATTCATCCAGTATTATAATTGATGTTGTCAATACGGCCGGCCCAACTATAAGAGGCGTGCCTAAAGGCACAAATCCGAGTTCGCTGCTTGGCAGGCGCCGCTTCTTTGCCGGATTAATAAGGTCTATTATTGCTATACAAAAAAGAAGGCTGCCGCCGGCTATCATAAAATCGCCCACAGTTATATTGAGAATTTTAAAAACGGCTTTTCCGAGAAAGATAAAAAATACAGCAAGACAGAGGGCCGTAATCACGGACTGGCAGATAATCTTCGTCTTTTCTTTCCTTGCTACCCCTTCCATGAGGGAAATAAAAATCGGCAATACCCCTATCGCATCAACAGCGACAAATACCGGTATAAACGCTAAAAATACGTTCTTAAACATACCTATAATTATAGTCTAACGGATCAAAAATAGTCAATAAAATCCGCTGTTCGGCATAACCTGCCAAAAGTTTTTACCATAAATGTAAAATAGCACACGGCCTGCAGGAATTTAGTGTTTATCTGTATATAGATTGCCGCTAAGCTGGCCGCATGCAGCGTTTATATCGCCGCCTTTAGACTCCCGCAGGGTTACTTTTAATTTCTTTTTGCGAAGGCTGCTCATGAAAGCGGCCGCATCGGCTTTTCCTGCCGGTTCAAAATGTACCCCTTGTATCGGGCTATAGTGTATAAGATTTATCTTTGCGTCCAAGGCCTTTGCCAGCACCCCAAGGCTATCGGCGTTTTTGGCAGAGATATTTAAATTTTTTATCATGACATACTCAAGCGTAATTTCGCGCCTTGTCTTGTCTATGAATTTTTTACAGGCAGTCGTTAATTTTTCCAGCGGATAAATACTGTTAACTGGCATGAGTCTCTCTCTTAACTTGTTATCCGCCGCATGAAGCGATACGGATAAATTGACCTGTAAGCCTGCGTTTTGCAGCTTTTCTATAGGAGGGATCAGGCCGCACGTTGAAACGGTTATCCTCCTTGCTCCTATAGCCATGCCGCTTTTATCGTTCATTATTTTTATAGCCTTTATCAGGTTGTCGTAATTATCCAGAGGCTCCCCCATTCCCATGAAGACATAATTTGTTATTCCGCCTGAGGGGTCTTTTCTGAAATGCAGTATTTGCCCTATTATCTCGGATACCGCCAGATTTCTCGTAAACCCGTTTTTCCCGCTTGCGCAAAAAAGGCAGCCGTATTTACAACCGACCTGCGTAGAAATGCAGACTGTCTTTCTCCCTTCGGCGCGCACAAGGACAGTTTCTATAAAACAGGGACCCGGCAACCTGAAAAGGATTTTCTCGGTTCCGTCGGCAGATTTAAAATGCCTCGCTGTTTCCAGCGGGCCTGCGTTATAATTTTTGCGTAGTTTTTCTATTAACGCCGCAGGGAGATTTTTCATTTCGCTGAAATCATGCGCTCCTTTGCGGTAAACCCAGAAAAATATCTGCCGCGCCCTGTACCGGCGCTCTCCCATGTCTTCCAGAATTTCCTCAAGCTCTTTCAATGTAAAATCTTTTATGTTTCTTGTAGGCATGACTGGTATTTTTCAGGGGCGGCTTAAACCCCGTTCGAAATAGCTGAAATCACGTAAGTTTGTCTCAGCCATTTGGAACGGGGTAAAAAGCGTAATTTGCGGACTGCCCGGGCCTGCCTGGTGCCGCAAAATCGGGTATCTACCTTCCGGCGGCAAGATAGAAAATTTCATTTTTAACCGGTATGACCGGCTTCAGGTTTAATTTTTTCTTAAGGTTATCCCTCAAAATCTCCGATTGCTCCGGATCGCCGTGAACAATGAAAATTTTCTTCAGGCCCGGCCTATATTTAAGGGCGTGCTCCACCAGTCCGTTTTTATCGGCATGAGAGCTGAAGGCATTTATTACAACCACCTCGGCTTTCAGGTCATAAGGCCTGCCGAATATGCGCACGATTTTATTTTTTTCCACTATCCGACGACCCAGGGTGTCTTTCGCCATATAACCTATAACAACAATTGTGTTCATCGGGTTTTCGATATTGTTTTTCAGATGATGCAGTATCCTGCCGTTTTCGCACATGCCCGAAGCGGATATTATTATAGAGGGTCCTGTCATCTTGTTTAATTTTTTGGAATCGTTTACGTCCTTTATATATGTAATGCTGTTGTAGCCAAGCGGGTCCTTGTTCTCCAGAAAAGCCTCTTGTGTTATTTCGTCAAAATACTGCCAATTATCCTTGAACACTTTCGTCAGATTAACAGCCAGAGGGCCATCTACATATATGGGAAGCTTCTTTATCTTTTTCCGTTTTATAAGCTCGTTTATAAAAAACACGATAAGCTGCGTACGCTCAAGCGCAAATGACGGTATGATTATCCTACCCCCGCGTGCCGCCGTTTTAGTTATAACCTGCGCTAGCTTTTCTTCGGCGTTTTTTATATCCTCGTGTTCCCTGCCGCCGTATGTGCTTTCGATTATAAGATAATCGACATCTGGGGGTGTTTCGGGATTTTTGAGAAGCGGCATTCCCACTCTTCCGAGGTCTACCGCGTAGGCTATGCGCATTGGTTTGCGCGAGGTTTTTATGTCGAGTACTGATATTGCGGACCCAAGAATATGCCCTGCCTCGTAAAAAGTAAGGTCTATGTCCTTTGTAACGGACAGCTTCCTGTGATAATCGAGTGTCCTGAAATACTTAAGCGCTTTTTCCGCTTCCTTTTTTGTATACAGAGGAGCGCGCGGAGGTAAGCCTCTTTTTTTATTTATCTTGTTTACGTACTTTATATCCTCTTCCTGGACATATCCGCTGTCGGGAAGCATATACCTGCAGAAATCCCTCGTGGTAGGGGTGCAGTATATCGACGACCTGAAACCCTGTTTTATGAGAGTCGGCAGATTACCGCAGTGGTCTATATGCGCGTGTGACAGGACACAGGCGTT
This sequence comes from Candidatus Omnitrophota bacterium, assembly GCA_016927795.1. Taxonomy (GTDB): domain Bacteria; phylum Omnitrophota; class Gorgyraeia; order JABMRN01; family RBG-13-46-9; genus JAFGLX01. The sequence goes on along the minus strand of JAFGLX010000103.1, from coordinate 1,873 downwards.
TAGTTTGGAAGGTGTAAACGCGAAAGACGAGTTCACGTTATAGTACTCGTCTCTGCGCCCATAGAATAAGCCGCAGTCTAAAATTAAACCGGATAAACCGGTTGAAATTAAATGGCTGGAACCAGTAACGGTACCGGTACCCCCGCAAAATTTTATTGCTACTGCCATTATATCTTTCTTCTTTTACCGTGTAATGTTAATGTAATTCTATTTTCTTGCCAGACTTTTTATATTTTTGAGCGCCTTTATCGCATGCTCACGGCCTGTCTTTATAAAAAGTTCCGCTTTGTAAAACTCATACCAATCGGCAAGTTTAGGAATCGGATGTATGGAGACATCCGCGGTCCGGCCGGAATTCTCTGCTATGACAAATTCCATGGCCTGAAAGCTGTTAACCAGTATATCATATATATTAAGCCTTTTATTGGCTATTCTTACCACATCCTCCGGGGAAGGCAACGTGTTGACCGCTATGATTTTTTTTATGCCGCCCTTGGATAATACGCCTACCGGAAGAGGGTCCACTATCCCCCCGTCAACCAGTTGAATGTCATTTGCGTAATCTACGGGTTCAAAAACTCCGGGTATAGCTATGCTGGCCATAACCGCGTCTATAAGGCTTCCTTTGTCTATTATGAATTCTGACCTGTTTTTTATGTCGCATGCTATTATTTTTAACGGCATTTTCAGGTCAAAAAACGTTTTTCTTCCCAGGTAAAATTCGAGTATCTTCCTGACAGCCCTTCCCTTTATGAGGCCTTTTATGGGTATGGTAGGATCCACTAAAAAGAGTGTCCTTAGCCTGCTTTTAAAGCTACAGGCAAGTTTTTCTATCTCGCCGGCCGTAAAACCGCCTGCCCATAAAGCGGCTATAAGAGCCCCTATGCTTGTTGCCGATATGATATCTATGGGTATTTTTTCTTCCTCTAATACCTTAAGAACCCCTATATGGGCAAGACCCATGGCGGCGCCGCTTCCCATGGCAAGGCCCACCATAACACCGGATACGCTCCTTGCTATGCGACGTACCGCCTTTTCGTAACCGGCGCTCTCTTTAGGCAGAGACGCGAATACCGGACTTGAAAGGAACCCGCATTTATCCTCATAAGAAATACGGTTATAAAACTCATCTTCTTTCAGTATTACGAAAATGTCTTCATTGGTTTTCCTGCCGCGCAGGTTCACAAGTTTTTTGATCAGGTTCGAGATTTTATAAAGGGATTTTTTTTCGGAAGAGCTTATAATGTGTATAATATCGGACTGTTTTAATATCTCAAGAGTCACCTCATCCGCGCCCGCCAGGACGTCAACCAGTATATAGTGGTATTCGCCTGTGAGTAAGCTTAATTTGTAAGAAGCCTCTTTTTTGTTTGATATAGATTCGGATTTGACGATCAGGACTTTTTTGCCGGATTCTTTTTTGAGACTTTCCGCAAGCGACCTTATGTAAAAAGATTCCTTGCTGCTTTCGGAATAAACGGCCACTATCTTGCTCTCAAAAATTTCCTTAAACGTCTTGCGGCCCAGTCTCCGCGAGAGGGAGTGGCTTAGAAAAATCGCGAGTTTCGGAATACGCTGTAATATCGCGTTAAAGTCTTTGGTATTTATTCTCAATAGCGCGGAATCGTTCAAGGCCCTGGCGCTTACCGAGTGCGGCTGGCCTGTAAGGGAGGATATCGACCCGAAATAGTCGCCTCTTCGCAAAAATTCTATTCTGGTTTCCTGGCGCTTTTTACCCTTTAGGCGGGGATGGTATATCTCCACCCTTCCGTTTATCATGCAATAAAAATAATCCGGCCTCGCGCCTTCTTTGTAGACAATCTCCCCTTTTTCAAACTCACATACCTCTGACCTTGATGCTATAAAGTGTTTT
>JAFGLX010000102.1 GCA_016927795.1 Candidatus Omnitrophota bacterium | reverse complement strand
TTCTTGCCGGGTACAAGCAGTTTTTTCCCTTCGGGTATTCTCGCAATATCAGGGCGGGCTACGGGAAGTGCGGGTAAAACATCAAGGAAAGCCTTTCTCTGCCTTGCAATTCCGCAATAGAGGAATGCCTCTTCTACTATAATTTCGTAGCCGTAACGATTGGAAGGTGTTACGAAAAAGCTGTCGCCTTTGGCAACCGGGGAAATGTTGTCACAAGGCAGCTTTTCCTCCACGGTAAACTTCACTTTCATCAAATCGTTTCGGCCAATCTTTTCGGCGCTAAGTGCGAATGACTTTAGCATGCGGGAAATTGCGAGTCCTGTATCATCCTTTTTCTTCGCCCTGTACTCCAACACCCACCTGCCGGGAAAACCACACGGCTCTTTAAGCAATTTTCCGTTTTCGTCATAAGTATAATGCCAAAATTCAGGTTCCCGCTCCTTTGACGCCTGCAAGATAGGTAAGCCCCCTTTATCCACAGGCTTCAAAAGCACTATTTTTATTATGCTAAAAATCCATTTTCCCGGCATTTCAATACACATAAAAACCGGCGGAAATATGCGGCCTAATACTTTCACAATCCATGGAAAATCCGTATGCTGCAAATACACTAATTCCATGCCGCCCAAGACGCCACCTCCGCCTTCCTGACCGTCTTCTTTACGGACCCGCCCTTCCGTCTCAGAACGAATTGCGATACCTCCGTTGTCTAATCCCAGCCAGGGAAATTTATCACACAGCCACTCCATCGTCTCCCCTGTACGTATTATATCTTTACGTATCTTTTCGGAAATCAAGGGAAGCGCGTAATCCGCATTATCGGGTCTTTTTTCCTCTTCTTCATATTGTTTATACAAAAAAGACAGTTCTTTAAATTGTCTTTCCAATTCGCGGTAGCGCGTACGAATAACGTTCGGGTTGCCTTCAGAAACGTCCTGAACTAACTCGAATAGGTCATCTTCTTCCTTGTAAGCCGCAGGTTCATCAGGTAATTCCGCCTCTTCTCCTGCTTTGCCTGACATTTCAGCGTTAAACCTGTCGCGTAACTTTTGAGGCATGGATTCGATAGCTGGCATTATCTCCCGGACAGCTGTTCTTAAACCGGTTAACATCTTAACCGCGTCTCTCTGTTCAGCGGGCGACATTTTCATAACCTCTCTCGGTGATACCACAAGCGGGACAAGACGCGACGGACCAAGCCCCTGTTTACGCATCAGGATTTCGGAAATCCTTATGGCAAGGGGTGTTATTTGTCCTTTAAGCTCGGATTCCGAGAGATGGCGGGCCGGATCAAATCGCCCAATACTCTTTTTAGAAAGCTCTAAAAGGTCGGGTATTACTTTGCTTATTATGTGCCAAAAATCTCCGATTCGTGTTGATTCGTCTCCGGCTAAAGAAGCCGCGCCTTGAGAAGATATAAGCCACCTTGGAAATCTTGCCATCGCCATGCTTACCGCGAGCCGCACGCCAAAGTCCCTGCGGGGTCTGGCGCTTGAGACCGCTATCTCGTAAGCCTGAACAAAGGCATAAAGAAGACGTATAAGTTCTCTCGAAGGTTCCAGAACCGGCGTAGCGCCGGAGTCGGCATCCGAAATCCTTCGGAGCGCCTCTATACAATGTGTTTTCGTATCCGGCTCCATACAGAAAACTATCTCTAAAGCGGCGCGCTCTGCCGCCGCCTTTATAGGATCTCTTATATGAAGTATTTTGAGCGTTCTTGAAATTATGGATTTTTCTATCCGCGCGGCCTCCTTCTCCGCCCATTCCAGGAGGCTTGCTTCATAGGGATCTTTTCGCGCGGAGTCCGCGCTTCCCAGAGGCGCTCTCCCTCTCTCATGCGGAGTAGAACAGGATTCTTTGTCCGCGGCTGCGGCGGGCGAAGGCGCGTCTTGTTTCTCTGCCGGCACGATGTCTCCATGAAGTTCACCCTGAGCGTCTTCCGGCGACCAGTCTTCTATCGAATAATCCGGATTCTCGTGCCACATAACTATCCCGGAATGATGTCTATAAGCGGTTGTAAGCACACCGCCTACTTTTTTAGATATCTCGCCCGAGTATTCAAGAACATTCTCTTTTGCTATGCCAAGCCGCTCGGCAAAACGCGTAAGGTGCGCCATCATTTCATCTTTGTGGCTACGGGCTTCCGTGCCGTCTATGCTGTCCACAAAAATGGAGGGCTCGCCTTTTTTATTAAGCGCAAGGAAGAATCTTAGGTATCCCTTTATGCCTTCTAATTTATCCGGGTCGCCGATATAGATATATTGCGTGCCCTGGTCCATTATGAACTCAAGAGTCGCGGAAGCGTCTTTATTGAGGGCCGTGCAACTGTTGGCATAATTACCCGCGAAAATATCAATACCTACCTGTCTTTTCCAGAACCAGATTTTGTTAGCGGGCATCCATTCCTCTCGCTTTTCGGCATCATGGAGTCCGGCGATAGCGCCCGAGAGGTCCGCTACAGGAGACGGTACGTTGCCGAAATTTTCTCTCTCTATTTTTTCCAGAAAACGTTTAAGTTTATTTAAATTATCAAGGTTAAAAAAAAGATTAAGATTAGGATTGTCGTTATCGATAAATGCCCATCTCCCGAGCGTCTTTTTAATCTGCTCCCAATTGCCCCTTTCGGGGTCTTCCTCTAGCCACAACCTGAAACCGTCCAGTTTTACCCTGAAAAATCTAATCGCATCGGATTTTATCGCTTTTCCACTTTTATACGCGGTAATCTCGGAAGTCGGCACGGCTTTATTTGGATCTAACCAGACGGATAAATTCAACCCTAATTCGACTATTGTTTTTAGCACATTAAGATTGTGCCTTCTTATTCTGCGGACAGCTTCTTCGTTTTCCCTGCCGTAGTCTGACAGGGGATAATTTTTGTAAGCTAACGGATTAAGGATCCCTTCGGAATTGCCCTCAAGATACGATTGCAGAAGAAGCTTGAATAATCCGGCATATTCCTCACACCACTCCGCCCGGGCCGAGACTAATAGCCCGAAATAGCGCATGTCGAACTCTTTAAGGATTTTTCTGGCCGATATGGACAACCTTTCCCTTTTTATGTTAATATTTAACTTTTCGGCAAGTAGTTCTACTATCTTAAATCCCAGGTTTTGTTCGATCTTCCCGGGAGAACTTGCGTCTAAAAAGAGATTATGCTCAAAATCTTTAACGTTAAGGCCGTATTCATTGTATGCCCTTAGATAACCCACAAGGACAATAAGAAACTCGGCCGGATTGAAACCGGCGCCGCTTAAAACGTAAGGTTTCCCGTATTCTTTGTAAAACTTCCTCAATATCCCTGTTTCTTCCGGGCTCATGAAAGCGAAAAGCGCAAAAACATCCTCTATCATGGGAAGATACCCTCTCTGCCCCACATACCGGTCAAGTAGCTGTGAGCTCACCTCAGGGTTTATAGCGTAAAGCACCGCTACGGCGGGGAGGAGACGCTCTTTTAATACACTGATATCCGCGGAGACGTTATCAGCTCTCATTCGCTTATATAATTCGGATATCTTATCCGATATCTCGGCTCCCCGCGAATACAAAAGGTCGGTCTCTTTCTCATCCAGCCCAAATCCTTCCCTTAAGTCCTCGACCATAGCGCAGTAAAATAAAGGAACTCCCCATTTGACCTGCTGTAAGGACGTGTAATTCTGGATAATATCAAGATAACGTTTCTGAAAAAAAACAGCGGCCATAAGGGCGTGTTCAT
>JAFGLX010000101.1 GCA_016927795.1 Candidatus Omnitrophota bacterium | reverse complement strand
TTGCAGTGCGGGCATAAAAATGAGCTCATATTCTCGATAATTCCGATAACAGGCATTTTAAGTTCTTTGGCGAATACAACGCTCTTTCTTGAGTCTAAAATCGCCACATCCTGCGGAGTAGTCACCACAATTGCTCCGTTTATGTCTGGAATAAGCTGGCACACACTCAATGGTTCATCTCCTGTGCCCGGAGGCGAATCAACAACCAAATAATCAAGCTCACCCCAGTTAACATCGGCTAAAAACTGTTTTATTGTTATCATCTTAAGAGGCCCGCGCCAGATAATCGGTTGATCTTTATCTTCAAACAATAAGGCAAGGCTTACCGCTTTTAAGTTAGGTAAAACTTCCATAGGCTCAATGCCCGCATCAGAGCCAATAAGCCTTTTGCCTTCGATTCCAAGCATTTTGGCAATATTCGGTCCGTGAATATCGACATCCAGAATACCTACCTCATTTCCCTTAACAGCAAGCCCATAAGCTAAATTAACAGCAACCGTAGTTTTGCCGACTCCGCCTTTCCCGCTAATCACAATCAGCTTGTGTTTTATCCGGGACATGCGCTCTTTGAGCCGCTTATCCTGTTCTGTTCTTTCCTTCTCGTCTGTTTTTTGCATAAAATAAATATTTTAGTCAAAAAATATTTTAAATTGTTTCTTTGGAATACCCACTGCCAGGTTTTCTCTTCTCATGTCGGCGTATTTGCGTGAATCATCGCATCCAAAAGAAAGACTTATCTTTTCATCCAGATACGACCTTACAGCTACCCCGCCGCACACAGCCATCATCGTGCATAAAGAAATATCCAAATTACCGCCGACCTTATTATGATATATTTTTATTAAACTCATGACTTCCTGCGGCGGCACATATGACATAACAAGATCTGGAATACCATTGGTATTTAACCCGATATATTTAAACGGTTTTTTAAAAAATGGCACACGAGAAATCATGGTTTTTAACTTTTCTTCCTGTATGTCGCGTTTATCACAACAACCCTGCAAAGAATCGTTTTTTAAAAGCGATTTCCAGCCAAAAGCGTGTTGCGCTCCCGGGCACGCGATGCTTTCCTTATCAAGCAGAATCGGATGTAAAATTGCCTCTTTGGTCGCCTCGCAGAACCTAACACCTTTTAATCTTTTAACATCTTCTTTTGGTTTCTCCTGATAAAACTTAACCTTAATCCAATGGCTCCTGAATTTATCGGAAAATCTTTGATTAATTCTATCCATCTATCTCCTCCTTCCTATGCCAGCTTATTATTTAAGTTTCTCCTGCAATACCTGCCAAGCCCTTTCTGTTTCTTCTTTAGCCTGTCCTGACTTATGCTCTATAATAGTCTTGCCCGAAACCATCGCTTCAACAACACTTTTATCAAAAGCTATCTTTCCGATTAAATCTATATTGCTGTTCTTGCAATACCGCTCAATTTTTTCTGTCATATCCAAGTTAAGATCATATTTATTCACGATTAACTTGGCTAAAATCCCAAAATGTTTCGCCACACTTATAACCCTGTCGGCATCGTGAAGGCCGGAAAGTGTCGGTTCGGTCACAACCACTGCGCAGTCTATGCCTGAAAGGGATGCTATAACAGGGCATCCTATGCCAGGAGCGCCGTCAACAATAACCCAATCGGCTCTATTTTTATCCGCCAACTCCTTTGCCTGTTTTCTTACAAGGCTTACTAGTTTGCCTGAATTCTCTTCTGCTATGCCGAGCTTAGCGTGAACCATCTGGCCAAAACGCGTATCAGAAATAAACCACTCCCCTGAAATATTCTCTTCCATCTTTATAGCCCCTTCCGGACAAGCAAAACTACAGAAAGCGCATCCTTCGCAAGAAATAGGGTCAACTGTAAAATCCTCGTTTATGGCGGAAAACCTGCAAACACTGATACATTTGCCGCACTGCTTACAAAATTTTTTATCGATTTTCGCGGTCTTTCCGCTTCTGAATTCATGGCGCTCCTTAATAGACGGCTCCAACAAAAGATGTAGATCGGCCGCGTCCACATCGCAGTCAGCCATAACCTTATTCTTTGCCAACGCTGCGAACGCGCCCGTAATCACGGTCTTGCCTGTTCCGCCCTTTCCGCTTATTATAACAATTTGCCTCACGGTAACCTCTCTTACATTTTGTCTGACGCGTTTTGAGCCGCTAAGACAACAGGATACATGGTTGGAGCAGATGTTAAATAGGGATGCGTCGCCATTTGCAGCGTCTCCAGCTCTGTTACGGAAACCCTCTGTTGAATAGCCATGCCTATAATATTGATTACTTCCCCCGCGGATATGCCACCGGCTACCTGCCCGCCCATAAGAATACCTGACTGTTTTGAAAAAATAAGTTTAACTTTTGTTTTGTTCGCGCCGGGAAGGCTTCCGGGATGTTTGTCAATACTCTCGGTATTTCCCGAAACAATCTCAAATCCTTCTCTTTTCGCGCTTGTTTCCGTAAGACCTGCCGAACCCAAAACAAGGCCATCCACATAAGTTGAATAAATCGCTATCGTTCCTTTATTTTCACGCACAACCTTTAATTGATACAGATTCGCCCCGGCAATCCTCGCTTCAGCAGTTGCGGTCGATGCGAGCATAACAGGCGTGTCTTTTCTCGTATAGAAATCTCTTTTTCCCGCGCAGTCACCTACCGCAAAAATATCAGGGTCGGCAGTACGCATATACTCATCCACCCATATGCCCTTGCCTCTTCCTAAATCCAGGCCCGCTTCAGTCGCCAAGCTTGTGTTAGGACGGGCACCTATTCCTAAAATAACGCTGTCTATCTCGAGCTGTTTTCCGTTTTCAAACCGCGCGCCTTCTACTCTTTCTTTCCCCAAAAACTCAACCACCTTGGTATTGGTTAGAAGAGTAACGCCCCTTGACTTCAGTTTCTCTTCAACCAACAAAGAAAATTCGCCATCAAAAGAATTCGCTAAAAGGTGCGGAAGGACTTCCGCTAAATATACATTAACGCCTTCTATTTTTGATATCTCATCGGCAAATTCAACACCTATAAATCCTCCCCCAAGAACCAACGCGTTCTTCGCTTTTTTAAGTTTAGCCACAGTTGCTTTTAAATAATCCATATCTTTATATATGGGATAGACTCCCTCTTTATCAATTCCTACTATAGAAGGCTTAATCGGTACTGAACCGGGAGCGAGAATCAGTTTTTCGTATTCATATTCTTCGCCGCTTTTAGCGGTTACTTTTTTCGCGCTACGCTCTATTTTTACCGCTTCATCAATAATAACTTCTATGTTATTCTTCCTAAGAGCGTCGAGCCCCAGCTTATTGTCGTCAGGATTTTTAAGGCTCCAAAACATATACGGAATTCCGCACGGAATACAACCATTAACCACATTTTTCATAAGTAAAACATTTTTATCGGGGTAATATCGCTTTCCGTGGTCGCGCACACGAGCCCGGCCGGGCCGCCACCGATGATAAGAACGTCTGCTTTTTTAGCCATATAGCGCCTTTCTTTTACAAAGATTCCAACATTACACAAAGTCCGTAAATTACATCAATGTTATTATCACGGCAAAATTTTATTGCTGTTTCATTTTCAGCTCCTGGTTGAAGCCACACTCTCTTTATAGATTTCTCCCGGCATTCCTTTATTATTGTTTCGGTAACCGAAGGCGGGGTAACTATATTAACAACATCAATATCACAAGGGATATCCCTTACGCTTTTATAGCATTTTACCCCGTCCACATCATTGAAACGCGGGTTAACCGGATAAAC
>JAFGLX010000100.1 GCA_016927795.1 Candidatus Omnitrophota bacterium | reverse complement strand
AGCAACGGCCGTTTTGCACATGTATTTCGCCAATACAGGGTGGTTTTTCAGGTATGAGGCTTATCTTGTTGCGCTCGGCGTATTATCCATAGGCCTTGCTATAAGCGGATATTTGCCGCAGAGGTTCCATGTGAGGCTGAAACCGCTGCATCTTGCGACGGCAGTTTTGGTCATGTTTGTCAGCGTACCATTTATTACAAGAGGCGGGTTTGCCCTTTTAAAAATAAACCGGGCCCAGAAAAATATTTATGATCAACAATACCAAATGGGACTTTTTCTTAGAAAGTTTTACGAAAATGAATCCGTTGCCGTAAACGACATAGGAATTATAAACTATTTGACACAAATCAGGTCTCTGGACATGCGTGGCTTAGGAACCGCAGAAATCGCGAATGCAAGATTAAAAAAAAGTTATAGTCCGTATATTTTAGAAAAGCTAATAAAGAAAATGGACGTTAAAATAGCGGTTATCTATGAATTATGGTTTTCTGCGCTATGCTCTGCTTTTCCGGAGTGGACAAAAGTCGGCGAATGGAAGATTCCGGACAATTGTATGTGCGGCCGCGATACCGTCTTTTTTTACGCGTTAGGCACCCCGGAAAAAAATAGATTGATCAAACACCTTAAAGAATTTTCGGGTTATCTTCCGAAGGACGTTATACAAAGCGGGGAGTATACCGGTGTGGAGTAGTTATTACGTGTTTTCCGCCGGGCAAATATGGGAAAACAGGCCGATAACATGAATTATTTATCAGCCGCAATTAATAACAATATAAAAAAAGAGAGGGCCGGTTAATATGTTAGAAGCTGAAGTTTACATTACGCTGAAAAATACCCTGGCTGATCCCCAAGGCTTAACCATAAGGCACGCCCTGGAGTCCCTGGGGTACAGAGAGGTTAACGATGTGCGTATGGGAAAGTTGGTTACTGTCAGACTGAACGCCAAAAGTAAAGAATCCGCGAAGAGAAAATTAAGCGAGATGTGCAAAAAACTTTTGGCCAATCCCGTAATAGAGGATTACAGAGTCAAAATAAGGAAGTAGCAAAAAAAGTAACAGAATATGATGAAGTTTGGAATTGTTGTTTTTCCCGGGTCCAATTGCGACCAGGACTGCTTTCACGCTATAACGGATGTGCTTGGCGAGCATGCCGAATATATATGGCACGCAAATAGAGGCTTGGATAATTTCGATTGCATTGTGTTGCCCGGCGGGTTTAGCTACGGAGACTATTTGCGTACGGGCGCAATAGCCAGATTTTCTCCTATAATGAATCCGTTAATCAGGTTCGCCGAAAAGGGCGGGCTGGTAATAGGAATATGCAACGGTTTTCAGATATTGCTTGAGGCGGGCCTTCTGCCCGGTACCATGCTGCGCAATAAAGGGCTGCATTTTATCTGCAGATATGTGCATGTAAGGACCGAAAATGCAAAAACCCCTTTTACGAATGTTTGCAAAAACGGACAGGTTCTGCGAATACCGATAGCCCATAACGACGGTAATTATTACATAGACAAGGCCGGGTTAAAAAAAATGCGGGATAACAAACAAATAGTTTTTCGTTATTGCCGCGCCGACGGAAAAGTAAAACCGGATTGCAACCCAAACGGTGCGGTCGACAATATAGCGGGTATAGTAAATAAAACCGGAAATGTTTTGGGCATGATGCCTCATCCGGAGAGAAGTTCCGAAAAAGAACTGGGCTCAAAGGACGGTTTTTATATCTTTGAATCAATAAAACGGTGGGTTGAAGGTTATAGATATGGTTAAAAGCGCGGTATATAGAAGCCTGGGTTTGACAGATACGGAATATAGGAGGATTCTTGATATTTTAGGCCGCGAGCCGACGTCTACGGAACTGGCCATGTTTTCCGTAGAATGGTCCGAGCATTGCGGTTATCCACGCTCGAGGAGCCTCCTTAAGCTTTTACCGAAAGAGGGTAAATATCCGATTTTAATAGGCGAAGATTCCGGGGGTATAGTTGTGGACGATATGGCGATAATTTTCAAAATGGAGAGCCACAATCACCCCTCACAGGTAGAGCCCAAACAGGGCGCTGCTACCGGAGTCGGAGGAATAATAAGGGATATATTTACGGCGGGAGCAAGACCTATAGCTTTATTGGATTCACTGCGGTTCGGGCCCCTGTCAGAGCCCCTTAACAGGTATCTTTTAAAAGGTGTAGTTGATGGCATTCAATTCTACGGCAATTGCATAGGCGTGCCCACAGTGGGAGGCGAGATATATTTTGATGAAAGCTATAGCGGAAATTGCCTCGTAAATGCGATGAGTATAGGTATTGCAAAGAGGGACAAGCTCGCAAGAGCTTATGCCAAGGGAAAAGGTAATTCTATTATGTACGTGGGTTCCAGTACGGGCAAAGACGGTATAGGGGGCTGTAGCGTTTTAGCCTCACAGGAATTTAAAGAGGGAGAAGAGAAAAGACCGGCTGTTCAGATAGGAGACCCGTTCACGGAAAAATGCCTTATCGAGGCTACCCTGGAAGCCATAGGCACCGGTTATGTCGTAGGCATTAAGGACATGGGTGCGGCAGGCCTTACCTGCTCAACCAGCGAAATGGCTT